>JBAYAV010000068.1:0-10676 GCA_041669565.1 Lentisphaeria bacterium | reverse complement strand
CTTTGATTAATTTCTTCTTTGGGGTGAAGAATGATTTTGTTTCTAGCATAAAAATGAGCAGAATAAGGCGTTCTGCAAGCAAAATAAAGCTGCTGGCTTCCGTTGTTTAATTTTTCTGTTTTTAAGAGAAGCAATTTTGTGGTTTGGGAGGATGTGTACATCGATAGGACTAAAAAAAGAACCATCAAGAGCGTCGTTACGAATCCAAAAATAGCGGTATCTTTCCAAACAATCTCCCAAAAATGCAATCGAAACAACAGTCTTGTCGAGCCAAATTGAGAGGCGATAAAGATACTGGTCAATGGAACGGTTGGTAATAAATAGGCGATTGGAACGCGTGGCGTCAGGCACCAGAATAGAATGATTAGAATGGTACTTCCACCGCTGAAGAAGATAAGAGGATCTCTCCAGAACCTATGTGTTTTCCACCGTCTGAATTTGCTTTTTAATAGAGGAAGTAGCAGTACTCCCGGAAGATTGATAACGATAAACCAGATTACGGACATTCCGTAAAAGAATTCATGTCCGCTGCCATAGCGATCCCCATAATGTGAAAAAAGAAATCGTTTGAAATTTTCATTTACAAAAAAGTAATTTAGGAAGTCGGCGTTTTTGTTTTGCATCATCCAGAACCATGGCACGCAGATAGCGAGGAATAAGAATGGCCCTATAATCCAAGCATGAAATTTGAGGTCTTTCCATTTTTTATTCCAAATGGTGTAAACAAGAATGGGTATTCCGGGCAAAACAATGGCGATAGGGCCTTTGGTCAGCATCCCCAATGCCAGCATGATGCAGAAGATGCAACTCCAGTATTTTCGTTTAATTTTTGAGCTTGTTGCATTTAAAAATTCAATATAAGCAAAAAGAGCACCGGTAATTGTAAAGGTCAAAAGCATATCGGTTAGGGATAAGCCTGATGTGATATAGAAAAATATGCTGAAAAAGGTTAGCAGAACTGCGAGGACTGCTGTTTCTTCATTCTTATAATGCTCGACGACGCTGTACATAAAGATCAGAATTCCAATTGCGGCGAGCAAAGATGGAAAACGTACGGCGAAACTGTTGATGCCGAAAATTTTGCAGGCGAGTCCGCCCAATTGAAACATCAGTGGTGGCTTCCCTTCAAAATTTTGCAGGACGCCGTGATGAATAAATTGCGGCTCTAGATAGTTATGATAAATTTCCATATTGGCGGAAATATTGGCATATCGCCCTTCGGAGGGGTCAAAAAGTGGCATGTAAATCATAAAGACAATGCGTATTAAAAGAAAGACTGCCAGCAGTGCGATTAAGGTTTTGGTTAACGAATATTTTCTAAAGATTGGCATTTTCTTGATCCTTTCTAATGTTTGAGGATAGTATTATAAAAAGAGTTGTTTCTTGTTGTGTTTTTTTAATGTATCTTATGAACTATTCCAGAATATTACGACAAGATTACAAGATGGTAATCAATGCAAAGTTTATACAATTTCAGAATTTAAGGACCTGTAAAAAAAGGAACTTGACAATTTGCCGAAAAGTTCGTGATTTGATTTTGGGGCCGACGGCAAGGAGCATACCCGTAGGTATGCGACGAGTTGGCGGCACAAAAAGCATTCACGAGAATCAGGAAAATGTAAAGGCTATTTCTGAACAGCTCCTAAACGCATAAAAAATCAATCATGACAAAATGGTAATCAAATGCTTAGTAAATGATAACTTACTTGTGTTACATTAAAAAAAGTATCACTTATTCAAAGATTAAAAGGACAAAGGAAAATGTTGAAAACACTGCCAAAGAGCTTTTTTGTTAAAGTTGGGATAATCTTATTGTTGCTGACTGTTATCGTTCAGTTTTTTGATGTGATTATAACCAAAAATATAGACTCCTTTTTTGTCGAGAAATTTTTCCCGCCAACGGATGAGGTTTTTGATTCTGAAAATTCGGACTTCTATTTTTCAGCGTTTAGTGATACCGGCACGCGGACATCGATTGTAGATCTTATCGCTGAAAATGTAAAAAAATCGAAGGATAAATTTGTGTTACAAGTCGGGGATATGTTCCGATACCGCACGCTGTCTCATTATCGCTGGATGGTAAGCGAAGTTCAGGATGCTTTTCAAACAATGCCAATCTATTCGATTCCTGGAAACCATGATATTAATGATAAATATGGCCTACAGCTCTATCGTTCTGTTTTTGGTCAGGAAAATTATTGGTTTTCTTATGGAAACACTTTGTTTGTGGGGATTAATTCGTCTTCCATTTCTTTTTCTGAAAACACATTAGATTGGCTGAAAAGGACTTTGAAACGCGAGCGGAAGTATTATCAGAACTGCATTATTTTTACGCATGTTCCGCCGCTTGATCCGCGTAAGGGGTATTCTTATTGTCTTGAAAAAGAAGATTCAGAACATTTCTATTCTGCGATTAAGGATTTTAATATATCGATGATTATTTGCGGACATGTGCATCATTACGGAAAACTGTTATTTAACGGCATCCCGTTGGTGGTTCTTCCAGCTTCTGGACAAAAGAAGCGCGATTGTGACTGGGGTTTTGTGCGTTTTCATGTCTCGGGGCAACAAATTGAAGTCGATCCCACATTTTTTGATCAGCCGAGTCGGAATCGTGAATATGTTGAAGCTTATATCAATACGTATTTATCAGGGAGTTTTAGACTTTTTGTTTTATCCGGGAGTTTCTTTTTTCTCAGTATGATTGCATTTGGAATCAGTTTCGGTAAAAAGAAAAATTAGCCGTCTCTGTCTTTTTTTTATAACAAATGGCGGATGCTCTATTGTTTTATCGAAACATTGAATTTATTCTTTTGAAAAAAATGTATTTTAAAGTAGCAAATAGAAAAAGGAAACGCACCCTTTTTTTGCATTTAATTTTACAAATTATGTATGATGCATTCAATCTTGCAAACGGCTCCATGTGCGTTTCATCCTGCGAGAGTCTTTTTTTTATTTCTTCCAGACAAATATTGCCGCTATCTAAAATTAAAGGTTCTTATGATAGGCTATGTTGTTATTTACTCCCCATTAAACGCAACCCCCTCCCCCGGAAAATGAAGATGCGTTTAACCCTGCAAAGAATCGTAATTCACTTACAAAAAAAGAGGAAAACGATAGGACACAAATGAAGCTACCTGACCGACTCTGAAAAAGCTCTGCAGGGAAACTACTTATTCAACAAAATCGCAAGAAAAATCAATATTTCACAGACTACGCTGATGCGAGAAATGAAGAAACACACCATCGTCCGTGATAAGGCAGGAAAATGACGCCTGACAAAACGCTGTATGTACCCGTACAATGCGACCGTCAATTTCTTTGTGCAGAAGGATATGCATTTAATTTTTCAAATAACGATAAAATATTTTTCTAAAAATCTCGTTATATATGTAGCATATGAAAACAATCTTTCTCCAAAAAGAACAAATTGTTAAAATGCGACAGCTAGCGTTATCCGTGACATATATCAAAAGAAATAAATTGCCATTTCAAGTTCGGCAATAGAAAAGGGGAAAAAATGAAAAATAAAACACCGGAAAATTTCCGTCATCGAAATAACGATTTTTTCACACTCATAGAGTTGTTAGTTGTAATTGCGATTATTGCTATACTTGCATCCATGTTATTACCCGCTTTGAGTGCGGCAAAAGAGAAAGCAAAATCCATTTCTTGTACTAATAATTTAAAACAATGGGGGTTCATCGAACTGTTTTACAGTAATGATCATGAAGATGTTCTTGCTCAAACAATGTCTGATACCAACAAATGGTGGTCCGTTGACACTTCTTCCTTATCCTTACGCGCAACATCGACCAATTTTATTTTGACCGATTACGTCGATGGATCTGCCGCGAAACTTCGGCTCTGTCCATCCTACACTGTTCATACGTCCGATTATCAACTATCCTACGGCCGGAATTATTCTCTTGGAGCAAACTGGGGAAGTGGAGCCGGCTACACAAAACTCACCAAAATCAAAAACAGTTCCTCTTTTCTGATAACGATGGATTGCGATGATTTGGCATACAGTGGCAACACAGCCAGTGGCGCGTACTTTGTAACAAAATGGGCGGGACGACATAAAAGTAAAAACAATGCCTTGTTTGCCGATGGCCACGTAGAAAGCACCTCGGTCGATGAATTAGAATCGATATCCGATGACATTTCCGATGGACCAAACGTTTACAAGAACTAAAAAGTCCATGAAATTGTCCGGATAAATTCATCCTGACAATTTCATATCATATACGCTAGAAACGCCCGTTGTATCCTTTTAAATGCACCGGGCGCTTTTTGTATATATAAAAAGAATCAAAACACCCTATCCACATATAGGAGCCTCTTTTTTAACAAGAACACCTGCTATTTCAATCCAAACGTTTCGTCCGAATACCCCCATTCCTTTCAAAAAATGGGAACTGCTTTTTTTACACAATTTACCAAACAAATAGTCGATAGAAATAATTTTTTCTTGACAATAAAAATTTTTGGTGTATATTATGGATAACGTTATCCATTTCTAAAGACGTCGTGCTATATACAACTGTTTTATAGGTCAAAAAACAAAAGGAGAAGGAACAAAATGAAAAAGTCAGCAAAAGCAATACGTAGTATAGATCATTGCAGGGGTGTGTTTTTCACGCTCATCGAACTTCTGGTAGTAATCGCAATCATAGCCATACTTGCATCGATGTTATTACCAGCTTTAAGTGCAGCGAAAGAGAAAGCTAAGGCTATATCCTGCACGAACAATCTAAAACAATGGGGATTAATCGAGTTATTTTACAGTAATGATCATGAAGATGTTTTAGCTCAAACGATGTCTGCGACCAACAAGTGGTGGTCCGTTGACACTTCTTCCTTATCCTTACGCGAAACATCCACCAATTTTATTTTTGCTGATTATGTTGAAGGCGGAGCCACAAAGATTCGGCTTTGTCCATCCTACACAGTTCATACGCCGAATTATCAACAATCCTACGGCCGGAATTATTCATTTGGAGCAAACTGGGGAAGCGGAGCGGGTTACACGAAGCTCACCAAAATCAAGAATGCTTCATCGTTTCTGATAACGATGGATTGCGATGACTTAGCATACAGCGCCAATACTGGTAGCGGCGCGTATTATGTAACGAAATGGGCTGGACGCCATAAAGGGAGAAACAACGGATTGTTTGCTGATGGCCACGTAGAAAGTACTTTGGTTGACGAATTAGAATCGATATCCGATAGTATTTCCGATGGCCCGAACGCTTATAAAAAATAGGCGCTCCATGAATGAACTCAAAATGATCTCATTTTGAGCTCATTTATTTATACATAAAAAAAATGAGTAAGAGACTACCCTTCCATACCGAACATGGGGCAGTCAACCTCTCACACCACCGTACATGTCCTTCGACATACGGTGGTTTTTTCATTTCGGCACTTTGTGTATTCCCGATAGTTCTTCACTGGATCGAATCGGTTCAAGAGGCATCAGGCATTTTCGTTTTACAAAGACCTACTGGGATGGGACTGTCTCTCAAATCTCCAGCATTCAACCTATGAACAACGATCTTCCCCCTTCACTTCCGTCTTTTTTCGTCAAAGAAGGAGAATCGATTCAGCGGCTATTTTCGACGCTAGCAATCCAAGATCATTTGCAAGGTAATAGGCCCCTCACGAAGAATAACTGGCGACGTCTCGCAGAGGCTCACCACCGTGGAAGCCTGCCCCAAAGTCATGGTTGTTTTCCCGCCATCGATCAGCAAATCCGGCGCGCCGTCCAAGTGCTCGATCGCCGATGTTGCATCCAAACCAGCAGACTCTCCGGACAAATTGGCGCTTGTTGCAGCCAAGGGCTCCTGCAATTCTTGCAGAAGTCGCAATAAGAAGGGATGATTTGGGATACGCAAACCAATCGTATCTCCTGTTTTTGTTGGAAGAATCACCGTCAGCGGCCCTGGCCAGAAAGCATGAGCAATAGCAGCAAGCCTTGGCGGCATGCAAAGCTGATAAGCCGACAAGTCTTCGATCCTTGCCGCCAGCATTTGCAGGCGTTTATTAGCGGGGCGATGTTTTAATTTATAGATTTTTTCGCGTCCATCCGCATTATTCCACAACGTCATAAGACCATATACGGTTTCAGTCGGCGCCGCAATAACGCCACCAGCTTTTAAAACATGAAGTGCCTGTGAAATAGCATCCGGGCTAGATTGAGAAAGAATAGAATTCATCATCGTAAAATAAGTTATTAATTCAACTTCATTGCAAAACAGTTTAATGATATCAGTTTTTGTTCTTATGCATCGATAGAAACAACTGTAATTTAAATGTTCAACGCCTTAAATCAAGTAAAAGCCTCAGCCGTCCCATAACTTGACGGTAAATTTGGTAATTTTCTCATAGCGGTGCACGGTCGTGCGTCGTTTTTGATTTCAAACATCGGTTGTAATGGGGACGTATGTATATAAAAATCAGCGGTCGTGCAAGAACGGGCGGAAAATATTCCGCTCCTACAATAAACAAAAAAAGGCTATTTTTTCTGCACAATATTAATAATATCCATCAAAGTGAAATATCTCATGTGTTATCCAAAATGGACACCCTTACGCCTCCTGCGAGTTATGAGTTATGAATGATGAGTTGAATTAATTCTTAATTCAGCATTCAGCATTTATCATTCAGCATTCGCCAAAGGCGTTTCCCGTTGTAAAAAAACACACGTTAGCTATTTTCTCATTACGTAAAAAAGGGGCTCTGACACTTTTCAGCAGCAGAGCCCCGTAATTATTTAACTATATTTGAGTTGATACGTCTCTTTAATCTTCCATATCTTCGAGATCGGCATCATCCACATCTTTTTTCAACTCATCAGACGTCCATATTTTAGCCTTCATTTGTGGTGCTGGCTTAATCGATAAGTCTTGAACTTTTTCAAGATATCGCCGCATTTGCTTATCGAGTTTTTCAATAGCATTGCTAATGGAAGCGCCCATACTAGTAGAGCGTGCTTTTGCATTCAAGCTGACATTTTTGCCATTCAGCAATGCATCCACAATATACCAATTGCGTTCTGTACTCATCACCATCCGCAAGGTATTTAATTTCCCATAGTCTTCCGCCAATTTATCCGCGAGGTCATGGGCCAATTTGCGATCCGTCTCACTAAGGTCATAATGCTTTACCGAAATAATCAGTTCCATATTGTCGCCTTTCTGTTGTTATCTACGATTCATTGAAACTGGGACCGAGATAAACCCGCTTAGCCTTTTCGTCATTCAACAAATCTTTTCCCACACCGGAGAAAAGGATCTCGCCTGCACAAATCAAGTAAGCGCGATCGACAATTGCGAGCGTCTCTCTTACATTGTGGTCTGTAATAAGAATACCCAGACCACGATCCCTGAGGGAAGCAATAATTTTTTGGACCTCGAACACATTAATCGGATCAACACCGCCAAAAGGCTCGTCTAATAAAATAAAACTGGGTGAAGTTGCCAGCGCTCTGGTAATTTCCAATCGTCTGCGTTCGCCGCCTGAGAGAGTCATTGCTTTTTGTTTTGCCAAATGCGTTAATTGAAGCTCATTCAGCAAATCTGACAATCTCTCCTTTCTTTGACCGGAAGTTAGATCCAAAGTTTCCAAAACGGCCATAATATTATCTTGCACGGTCAATTTACGAAAAATGGATGGCTCCTGCGCAAGATATCCCATTCCGTGCCGGGCACGCATGTACATCGGCAGTTTTGAGACATCCTCATTTTGAAAAAATATTTTTCCAGTATTTGGTTTAATCAGTCCCATCGCCATATAGAACGTCGTCGTTTTACCGGCGCCATTGGGTCCAAGCAATCCAACAACTTCGCCCTTTTTCACTTCCAAAGAGACATGGTTTACCACGCATCGATCATTATAAATTTTAGTAAGATTTTCGGCTCGTAAAAGAACCTCTTGTTTTTCGTCGCTCATAATGCGTTATTTTCTAATAATTATTCTTATTTTTTGTCCGATTTAGAAGCCGCGTCGTCTTTTTGTTTTTTCGCATTTTTAATAACAATTGTGCCTCGTTCTGCGGATATCACCTGGGTTATTGTATTATACGTAATTTTCTGGCATTTCATAATCCGGTCATTCTGCATTAACGTACAGTTTCCCGTCAGAGTCATTATATTTTTTTTCGCATCATAATGCCCAAAATCACCCACCGCACTCTCTTTCGTCAACAGTTTACGGATAATCACATTACCCTCAGCATCAATTTTACTGAGCTCATTCTTTTTGTCCATATACGCATACATTTTATCAGCGACCAAGTTCATCGTGCTATTCTGCACAATAACATTGCCCTCCAATTCGATTACATTTTTTTCAACCAGCATTTGCATATGATCGGCAGAAATATTAACATCGTCATCCTCTTTGCCTGCTTCATCCGACAAATCGAACAGGCCTTTTTTTTTCTGCTTCTTGGGGAGAGCTGGTGTTTCTTCCCCCTGGGGCTGCGTCATTTCAGGCGTTGGAGCGGGCGTCAAAGCCGTTGCAGACGGTTCCACCGCGACACAAATAGTTGTCGTAAGCAGAGCGAGTAAAGAAAAACTAAATAATTTTATTTTCATCATATCGTTATATTATTTTTTGGTGTTGAATTGTTTTCGATGTAAAAAAAGATGGGCTGTATTGCGGATCACAAGAACCTTTTGATTATCCTTGAAATACAAGTCATAACCGATGCCGGTTATTCGCAGCCCGCGGCTGACAACTAAAAGGGTGGCAGTACTTTTTATTTCCTGTTTTTGCTGATTATATTCACACTGCGGAGACGTTATCGTAATTTCACGCTCGTCTTTGTCGGTAATCTTCAGAACAAATTGAAATAAGTCTGTAAAATCACCCCGTATTTTAGCACGCTTGCCATGAATATTCCAAACGGATTTTTTATCAATCGCAGCTTTGTCTTTGACATCGAGGCTATTTTTGCCTTTTCCAAAAGTCCGAAAATCTTCAAGTTCAGCATTGCTGTTTTCAAAAGAAAAGCCCTCTGAAAATACTATACTAGTTAAAAGCATATTCGTCAATAACAAAAAAATGAAAAATGATTTATTTACAGACATATTTCGTAAAAACAAAGAGCCCCTAGAGGCTGCCATAAAAGTTAAAATTAAAAAACGCCGAAAAGTTTACTGCCGCTTAATTATAATATATTCCACTATTCTTAATTCCTAGTGAATTTCGAATAAAGTTTAGATCCAAGTTAGCCTTTTCAGAATAAATTAATGCCGATATTCCCAGTTCAGAAATTTTCAGCATCTTCTGATACACAGCCGTTTGCTTAAATGCCGGCGTTTGATAAATTTTATCATCTAAAGCATAGGTCACCGCCGCTATCTTATTCTTCTGCAAAAAACGAATCAGCCCTTTTTTAACAGGATTAATGTTCAATGCTAAATTATCAAACCCTAAAACTACTGCACGATTATAATCCGGCAATCGAAAAATTTCGACAATTACCCGCGCTTTGCTGAATAAAAGAGACTCACTCAAACAATCCAAATCCCGAATCTTATCCGTTACCAGTATCAAATCCTTGTTCGCCATGAATAACTCGTTGATCTTATCCATATCCAATACGTCATATTTTCCGCAAATTTTCTTTTTCTTGAATTCCTTATAAGAAAGCGCCTCATGCTCTTTATCATACTCATAATCAGCAATCTTCGCAAAATGATACCAATCATGCGCCGCTACAATTTTATGATCCGTGGTCAACAATAAATCTAATTCAATTAACGTGCGACCCTTTTTCACCGAATTCAAAACCGCCTGATAGGAATCCGTGTAAGCATTACCATCTATTTCACCTCCACCATGCGCAATCAACGGCACTTCACTTATAATGCCCGCGATGTTATTCGAACCATTATCGGCCATTGTTTGAAAAACCATGCCCGCATAATAATCAAACTGATGAAAACAACCAACCTGATGCTTTAACACAAACGCAATACAAAAACACAAAAAGAAAACAAAAAACAAAACCGCCCAAAGAATCACTTTTTTCTTGAAAAATTTCATCATCCCATTTTCCTTTTTATATCACAAATAGACAAAATTAAAAATCATAGGATTTTACAATATCAAGCCATTTGCCCTGCGCTTTCAACAAAATCTCCGCCATCTCACGAACCGCACCATGCCCCCCACAGGACTCCACTATAATCGTGACCGCTTGTTTGACCTCTTTGGCAGAATTTCCCGGAGCAACCGAAACCCCCGCACGACGAATCGCAGGCAAATCATTCAAATCATCACCCATATACAAACACTCATCCGCATCGACATCCAATTCGTCCAATAATTCAAGAAAACCTATTTTCTTATTCGGCACAGTATCCTTGATAAAATCAAACTTACAATCACGCGCACGACGATGATTCGCAAAATCATTGCGCCCCGTCAAAAGACCAACCTTTAGCCCGCCTTTCCGCAAACAGTCAATACCCAGTCCGTCAAATGTACTATATCTCTTGCCAGCAGTATCATTATCAAAACCATAGAGGACACCGTTATCGGTCAACGTGCCATCGACATCAAGAATAACCACCCTTATTTTTCGTAATTTATCGGTTAAGTTCATGCAACTCCTTTATCTTGGTTAAAACGACTTCCAAATCATCCAACTTCAATGAATT
>JBAYAV010000067.1:0-10712 GCA_041669565.1 Lentisphaeria bacterium | reverse complement strand
TTTTATACTAATCAAATGCAGATGTCATAATATTTAACAAATAACAGGAGAAGTGAAACTATTATCTGCTTTATTATTTTTTAATTTATGATCCATAAAAATGTCATAAATACTTACCGAAAAGACAGTAGTTGAGTTCGGAGGATGTTTTAGTCTCTTCTCAAATTAAGACTTTTCATTAAAAGAAACGACAAAAGGGTAATTCCTAACTGTTGCTGATTCTCCAACTCCATCCATTCCTTTGTCTAAAATGGGTTGCACGAATGCTTCTAACGTATTAAATTCCATTTTGTGATAAGTCCTTTCATTTTGCAATTATTTTACAAGAACAATAGCTCTATGGGGAAATTATCACATTTTTTAAAAACTTCAACCTAAGCTATACACAGCCGGCGCGCCGGCTGTGTATAGCTTACCGTTTTTACCTTCAATGTGGTAAGTCAAATTACACGGTAACTCAAATTACAGAAAGAACGGTACACTCCCGATAATCCATATGCTAGAAAAAAACGAAGAACAACAAATATAGTAGAATTTCAGAATAAAAGAGTTGAAAAAACGAACAAGATGCATTAAAGTATTCCCGAACAAGGAATCATTGCTTAGAATTGCGACAGCACTTCTAGTTGAATTAGATGAAACTTGGCTTGGAAATAAAATCTATATTAAAAATTGTTAATGGCAATATGGGGAAATTACAGAAAATTCGGCACGTAGCCATATTTTGAATAAAATCTTACAATATGAAATAAAAATGGAAACGGCAAGTCAATTTTATGAGCCTTCTTATCAATCTTAAATTTAATTATAATTTTGCTTAAAAATGTCCGGTGCTGGTCAGGTGCCCTTATTTGTATAAAGAAAATAACAATT
Source organism: Lentisphaeria bacterium (assembly GCA_041669565.1). GTDB lineage: Bacteria > Verrucomicrobiota > Lentisphaeria > Oligosphaerales > Oligosphaeraceae > JBAYAV01. The sequence goes on along the minus strand of JBAYAV010000067.1, from coordinate 9,839 downwards.
CATGAAAAATAACACTGAAAAAAACTCCCTTGTTGTTACAACTCTAATTATCTCTTTTTCCATTACTGTTATCGCAGGGTATTTATGTTTTAATCATGATATTGTACGTGATGTCGCGCAATATTATGCTCCCATGGCTGACGCATTTGCAGCGCATAATCTCCATGATGCATTCCCCTTAGACATTCCAATTTTGTTATCATTTTTAGCCGGGATATTATGTTTTTTCAATATGAGTTCTTTTTTAGCATTATCTATTTCATCAAGTTTTTTTTATTTTTTAACAATTTTCCCCCTTTATAACATCTGCAAGCATTATGTATCCCCGACTTTAGCAAAACTCGGATGCCTACTCTATCTTATTGTACCAGCCGTTGTTAAAAATAGTTGTAATGGCCAAATTGATTCTGGCCGAATCTTTTTTATTATTTGGAGTATTTATTTAGTTTTCCGAATGTGCGATCGAACGAAAATCTCCGATTATTTATGTTTTTCGATCGCACTAACTGGGTTATCGCTTGTCCGCGGCGAAGGAATTATTATCGCATTTATTTTAGGTCTATGGAGTATTTATTTTACCTTAAAAAACATAAAATCATTTCAAAAAGGACTTCTTCAACGCAAAATTTTATATTTAGGTATCACGGTCATTCTTTTTCTCGTTTTAATTTCTCCGAGAGTCTATCAACTTTATCAAGGAACTGGGTCTCCGGCATTAGATTACCGCCAAGCTCAAATGATAAAAGCTCATTGTCCTTCTATAACAAATCAACATTTAACCACACAGCAAAAAAATAACATTCTTCATCTTCTTCCACCAGGGGCTATTGCTAAAAGCACGATTACGCATCATTTCCCCCTTAACCTTAAAGAACTTTTTCATGATTTTTTCAGAGGGTCTTTTGAATTATACTTTCCGTTCTTTCTTTTCGGTATTTTCTTTCTCATAAAGAAACATCAATTTTCAGATAAAAGCCTACTGCTGATATCTGTCGTTATAATCAACAGTACCATTTTCTATTTTATTGTTATCGCTCATCGGTTTTTTCTAATAAATATTCCCTGTTTAATGCCATTTTTATTAATTGCCCTAAAAGAAATTTATGATTATTTTGAGAAAAAAAAGAACCACAAACATTTACAAAAATCTTGTTATGCGATTGGGGTTTTATTGTTACTTCTTTGTTGTTTTGATATTGGAAAAGATCTTTATAAGAATTATCATTGCCCCTATTATTGGAATGCCAAAGCAACGCATCAGTATTTGCAAAAATACAAAACAAACAACATTCTCTGTTTTTCTAAAGATGCTCGTTTTGCCTATTGGTACAAATATACCAGAGCTCCACTGGATGACTACCAGCAACTATGTGAACTTTCTTCAAAATTTTCAGCCTTTAATTTGCAAGTTGTAACAATCTGTAAATCCAAACAAAAAGAAATAACCGAAAAAATAAAATCAAATCCTCATTTTACGCGTATTGATCCTATGCCTGATTCAAAAATACTAGTATATTATTCCCATAAACAGGAAATATAAAATGCCATTATCCGATTTAACAATTATTATCCCCTGCTATAATGAAAAAAATAACATACCAATATCAATCCCCCCTATCATTGATTTTTGCAAAAAGAAAAATTGCCATCTTATTATTGTCAATGACGGCTCAAAAGATGACTCGTTATCAGAGCTAAAAAAATTATCGAATCCTTGCATGAAAATTATTTCTCACAAAGTGAACTGTGGATACGGTGCTGCGATTCAAACGGGTGTGAAATTAGCCAATTCAAAATATGTTGTTACCATCGATGCGGACGGGCAGCATAAATTAGAAAATATCGAAAAACTTTATAACAAAGCAATTTCTGAAAATGCTGACATGGTTGTTGGGGAACGGCAAATTGGCAAATCGGAAGCATCGTTCTATCGCTTAATCGGCAAATTTTGTATTCGTTTAACCATCTCAATGCTCATGAAAAATGAAATTAAAGACACAAACTCGGGCATGAAATTATATTCACGAGAAATCGCTATAAAATTATTTCCATTATGCCCCAAAAACATGTCCTATAGCGATATTATTTTATTATTATTTCTGCATTACAAATGTCGTGTTTCTTCTGTTCCAATAACCATCAACCCACGAACAGGAGGAGTAAGCACAATTAATACATTTACTGCTATTAATTCACTTTATGAAATGGGATTGATTATTATGTTATTCCATCCCCTAAAGGTCTTCAGTAGGATTGCGGTGCTATTTGCAACGATAGGAGTTATCTGGGCAATACGTTGCTATTTAATTAGTAGTATCCTTTCAGCGATAAGTTCTACTTTATTTGCCATTTCCACCATTATCTTTTTTGATGGAATTATTATAGAACAAATTTGTCGTCATCGAAAACAAATGATTGACATAAAGAACTATATCCAAGAAAATAGTTAAAAAAATCATTGAAGAAAGAACCTAAAATCCAGTTCAGTTTTTATATCAAAACGTTTTGCCAAAAGCGTAAGACGCTTTCAAAAAAAGAACTGCTTTCATAATAATGAAATACTTAATTAGTACTTTCCCAATCAGTGGGACGATATCATGATTTTTCGCGGCCGTCCACGTTTTCGTTTGGGCGATCCCTCCTTTTTAGGAAGAAGTCCTAATTTTCTGAGTAGTTCCACATGTGTGGGATTGAGTTTGACCAGACACCATTCTTCGCTGGGTAACTTGTTTTTTTGGACGCGCCTTAAAATGGACATTATTTTAAGGCGCGTCGAGAAATTTAAGCACAAGTGCGTATTTATTTGTTATTTATTTTTCGTATTTTGAGCGTGTTTTTAACAATTTAATATTTGATTATTTATGATGCCCTGCTTATTGGGTAAAATTAAATGACAAAAGGGACTTAAACCTCGTCAAAATATGACATAAATTCAAGTGCTCACGTAGTTTATCTCACGTAGCTAAATTCACAAGTTGTTGATAGAAAAGATAGTATTATCGGATATAATAAGAAGTTACACGCCGTCAGCGTCCCGACTCCAACGAGGTGGTGTCCCATTCTCGTCAGGCCGATACCTATGCATAACTTTTTGCTCTTGATTTAGATACGTTTCTGATATTCAATCAGGGCAAGAATCTTGAGGTTACCCATTAAATTTCCTGATGCACCAAAATAAAACAATGAGAATATTGAAAAAATAAGTGAGAAATGTGGGTTTAGGCAAAGTTATGAGTAGAAAAAATGGCAAAACTCAGATATATTATCTAAAATTAACGGTTTACCATTTATTATAAAATGAGCGTGCCTAAAATATGTTCTACCACTAACAGTGGTAAAAAACAGGGAGTGTACTGTGCATTTTTTATATACCATGCACTTTTAATAATGCACCTACCTTAGTACTTGTAACTGAGAATGGGTACACTATAGATATTAAACCTAACAGCATACAACGGTATGAGTCGATCAATAAATAACACTTTATAGTAGGAAGAATATATATGAAAGTAGTCATTTTAGCGGGCGGACTTGGAACAAGGCTTTCAGAAGAGACAACACTTAAACCAAAGCCGATGGTTGAAATTGGTGGATATCCGATCTTATGGCACATTATGAAAACATATTCTTCATACGGTTTTCACGAATTTATTATTTGCGCTGGATATAAATCATATGTCATAAAAGATTATTTTTACCATTATTATATGCACTCTGCCGATATGACAATTGATATGGAAAACAATAAAATGACATATCATAATTCCGATTCAGAACCGTGGAAAGTGACAATTGTCGATACCGGAATGAATACAATGACAGGCGCGCGTATAAAGTGTGTGCAGAAATATATTGGCAATGAGCCCTTTATGCTGACATACGGTGACGGTGTGAGCAACGAAAATATTACTGATTTAATAAAATATCATGTCGCCCACAAAAAAATAGTTACCATAACGGCTGTGCAGCCCAGTGGTAAGTTCGGCTCCCTTGAACTGAATAGTTCGGATGCAATTTGCTCTTTTCAGGAGAAACCGAAAGGTGACGGCGCGTGGATTAATGCAGGATATATGGTCCTACAACCAGAAATATTTCAGTACCTTTCAGATGATGAAAATTGTATATTTGAACGGACTCCACTTGAAAACATAGCAAAAAAAGGACAACTTCAGGCTTATAAGCATACTGGATTTTGGAAACCGATGGACACACTACGAGATAAGGGAGAACTGAACGATTTTTGGAATACAGGGAAGGCTCCTTGGAAGGTATGGAAGTAAACAATGGAAAATCTTTCTTTTTATAAAGGTAAAAAAGTATTTATTACCGGCCATACCGGATTTAAAGGAACATGGCTTTGTCGCATATTGTTTTTTGCAGGTGCCGATGTAACCGGATACGCCCTTGAGCCACCGACAAAACCATCGCTTTTCGAAATGACAGAGACCAAAAAAGGAATGCTTAGTATTACAGGTGATGTGCGTGATAGCAAAAAACTTGCCAATGCCGTACAACAAACACAACCTGATGTTATATTTCATCTTGCCGCTCAGCCTTTAGTACGACTTTCTTATGACGATCCAGCTTTAACTTATGAAACAAACGTCATGGGGACTGTAAATATTCTGGAAGCGGTACGACAATGTGATTCAGTAAAATCTTTTATTAATATAACGACGGACAAGGTTTATTTTAATAAAGAATGGAGGTGGGGATATCGTGAAGATGAACGTCTTTGCGGATTTGACCCTTATTCCAATAGCAAAAGCTGCAGCGAATTGATAACGTATAGTTATAAAAATTCTTTTTTTTCAGATCATAATTCTACAGCAATTTCTACGGCCAGAAGTGGAAATGTTATTGGCGGAGGTGATTATGCAAAAGATCGTATTATCCCTGATTGTATACGTGCCGTACAAAAAAAGGAACCGATCATTTTACGAAATCCAAATTCAACAAGACCGTATCAGCATGTTTTAGAATGTCTTTCGGGTTATTTATTGTTAGCTCAAAAACAAGCTGAGAATAAAAATACTTATCATGGATCCTATAATTTTGGGCCAGATGATCTCAGTTGTATCACAACAGGTAAATTAGCTGAATTGTTTTGCTCTTCATGGAAGGATGGCGCTGAATGGAAAGTTTTGGGTGATGGTGGACCTCACGAAGCTAACTTTTTGAAACTAGATTGCACGAAAGCAAAAACGATCCTTCGCTGGAAACCTAATTGGAATATAAACCAGGCGATCACGAAAGTTGTTGAATGGCAAAAAACTGTAGATGATAGGTTGAGTGCAGCAAAAATAACAGATAAACAAATACAAGAATATTTTGGAGAGTCTGATGTTTGAAAATATGACAAAAGAACAGGCAAATGCACAAATTCTTTCAAGTGTTAAAGAATATTATAAAAATTATATGCAAAAGCCTGAGTATAAAGAGGGCGATAGAATTTCATATGCCTCTCGTGTTTTTGATGAAAAAGAAATGATGAATCTTGTAGATTCTTCCCTTGAATTTTGGCTTACCTCAGGGCGCTATTCAGACCTATTTGAAAAAAAACTCGCAAATTATTTAGGTGTAAAATATTGCTCGTTAGTTAATTCTGGCTCTTCCGCAAATCTTCTGGCATTTATGGCGCTTACATCCCCGCTCTTAAAAGAAAAAGCAGTAAAACGCGGTGATGAGATTATTACAGTAGCCTGTGGTTTTCCAACAACAATAACACCGATGTTACAGTTCGGAGCAGTTCCTGTTTTTGTGGATGTTACGATTCCTCAATACAATATCGATGTTTCGAAATTGGAAGCGGCATACTCCCCCAAAACAAAAGCAGTAATGCTTGCCCATACACTTGGAAATCCATTTAATTTAAAAGCAGTCAAAGCGTTTTGTACAAAAAAAAACTTATGGCTTGTCGAAGACAACTGCGATGCGCTTGGTTCAACATATACGATAAATGGAGCAACAAAATATACCGGTACGTGGGGGGACATCGGAACATCGAGTTTTTATCCGCCTCATCATATGACGATGGGTGAAGGCGGCGCAGTTTATACTTCAAACTCATTATTAAATAAAATTATCCGTTCATTCCGCGATTGGGGTCGAGATTGTGTATGCCCACCCGGTAAAGATAACACGTGTGGACATCGGTTTACGGGGCAGTATGGTGAACTGCCAATGGGATATGATCATAAATATGTATATAGTCACTTTGGCTATAATTTAAAAGCAACCGACTTACAGGCCTCTATCGGTTGTGCACAACTGGATAAATTTCCGTCGTTTGTAGAACGAAGAATTCATAATTGGCATTATTTGAAACAAAATTTACAAGAATTACAAGATGAAATTATTTTACCAGAAGCCGCTAGAAATAGTGTGCCTTCATGGTTTGGATTTCTTCTGACTTGTAAAAAAGAAGGAATGCGCTCACAACTTGTCAATAAACTCGAAGAAAATAAGATCCAAACAAGAGCACTCTTTGCTGGAAATTTAATCAAGCATCCCTGTTTTGATACGATAAGAGGAATGAATACGTATCGTATTGTTGGCAATCTTGATAACACGAACCGAATAATGAATGATACGTTTTGGATCGGCGTTTATCCAGGGATGAGTGATGAAATGCTTAATAAAATGATTCGTGTAATTAAGAATGGTATATAAAAAATTTAATTAACAACAATGGAGACAACATGAAACAACGAGTCGTAGATTATATAGCAGATTTTTTTGTTAGCAAAGGAATTTTAGATGTTTTTACAGTTGTCGGTGGAGGTGCGATGCATTTAAACGATGCATTTGGACATAACAAGGAACTCCATTGTACTTATAATCATCATGAACAAGCCTGTGCCATCGCAGCAGAAGGATATGTACGGATTAACAATAAATTACCTATTGTTTGTGTAACGACAGGTCCCGGGGGAACAAATGCACTTACAGGAGTTGTTGGTGCTTGGCTTGATTCTATTTCTATGTTTGTTGTTTCGGGTCAAGTTAGATATGATACTACCGCTCGTAGTACAGGATTAAATATTCGTGCAATGGGTGATCAAGAATTTGATATTACGAAAACGGTAAAAAACATGACAAAATATGCAGAAATGGTAATAGATGCTAATGATATAAAATATCATCTTGAAAAAGCATATTTTTTAGCAAAAACTGGCCGTCCTGGCCCCGTTTGGTTAGATATTCCTTTAAATATACAAGCACAAATTATAGAAACGGATCATCTAAAAATTTTTGATGCTAAAAAAGAATTTTCTAAAAAAACAGGAGTAAGCAATGCAACCGTTTCTTTTATTTTGAAAAAGATAAAAAAAGCTAAAAGACCTGTAATTAATGCTGGGAATGCAATTAGAACTGCTGGTGCTTATGAAAATTTTAAAAGACTTGTTAAAAATTTAAATATTCCTGTTGTTACTGGTTGGGATAGTATTGATTTAATTGAAGATGATAATGAACTATATATTGGTCGTGCAGGTATTATGGGCGATAGAGCCGGAAATTTTGCAATTCAAAATAGTGATTTAATTTTATCTTTGGGGAGTAGATTAAGTATTCGGCAAGTTGGATATAACTACAAGACTTGGGCTAGAGAAGCATATACTATTGTTGTAGATATTGATGAAGATGAATTAAAAAAGCCAACGTTACATGTTTCTTTGCCGGTGTGTGATGATGTTTCAAATGTTATAAATAAATTAAATGCAACTATTAATGAATGTCCTCTTTTTATAGATACTAACTGGATTAAAATCTGTAACAATTGGAAAAAAGATTATCCTGTCGTTTTACCTAAACATTATAAAAATACTGATTTTACAAATGTTTATGCTTTTATAAAAACGGTGAGTAATTATATTCCGAACGATGCAATTACTGTTGTCGGCAATGGTTCTGCTTGTGTAGTTGGTAGTCATGCATATACAATAAAAAATAATTCTAGATTTATTATAAATTCTGCTATAGCATCGATGGGTTATGGCTTGCCAGCTGCGATAGGTGCTTGTCTCGCAAATAACAAACAACAAATTATTTGTATAACAGGCGATGGAAGCATCCAAATGAATATACAAGAATTACAAACTGTAGTTACTAATAAATTACCAATAAAAATATTTGTGATAAACAATCAAGGTTATCATTCTATACGTCAAACACAAAATAAGTTTTTTGGCCCTGTGACTGTTGGAATTGGTCCTGAAAGTCATGATTTAGATTTCCCTTCTATGAAAAAAATGTCAACTGTTTACGGTCTTGAATATTTTTCATGCCGTTTTAATTCTTTGTTAGATGATTTTATTAAAGATGTATTTAAAAATGAGGGGGCTTGTATTGCTGAGGTTTTTGTAGATACGAAACAAAAATTTGAACCAAAAGCGGCATCAAAAAGATTAGATGATGGAACCATAGTTTCTGCCCCACTTGAAGATTTAGCTCCATTTTTACCCAGAGAAGAGCTTGCAAAAAATATGTATATCCCGTTGGTAACAGAATGAAAAAACTAATGATAAGCGGTGCGACAGGGATGATTGGCAGTGCCATTGTAAGATTAGCTCTTAAGCAAAATTATAAAATTTGTTGCATCGTCAGAAAAAACTCGACACGGATTGATCATTTACCAAAAGATAAAAATTTAACAATTGTCGAATGTAATCTAAGGGACTATAAATCTTTAAAACTTACTCTAAAATATGATATCTTTATTCATTTAGCATGGGATAAAACTTTTGGTGTCTCACGAGATGATGTTTCTATGCAAATTAATAATATCCAATATACATTCGATGCTGTAAACTTAGCAAAAAGATGTGGGTGTTCGGTTTTTATCGGTGCTGGATCACAGGCTGAATACGGTATAAAAACAGAGCCGCTTACCCCTGAAATGACGGTTAATCCGGAAAGTGGGTATGGAATTGCAAAATTCTCGGCTGGGAAATTAGCGAGACTTTTATGTAAGCAATTAGGAATAAGATTTAACTGGTTGAGAATATTAAGTGTTTATGGTAAAGATGATGCTTCACATACACTTATATCTTATGTTATATCTGAATTAAAAGCTGGACGAAGTCCTAAATTAACAAAATGTGAGCAAAGATGGGATTACCTTTTTTGTGACGATGTTGCGACAGCATTTTTTGCTGTTGCCGAAAATGGTATTGATGGAAAGTCATATCCTTTAGGAAGTGGACAAGCAAAAAAATTAAGTGAATATATAGAAGAGATACATACTATCATAAATCCTTCTGTTCCCATTAAATATGGACAAAAGGATTATTATCCACATCAACCGATGTATTTAGTTGCAAATATTACACAATTAACAAAAGATACCAATTGGAGCCCAAAAATATCTTTTCAAGATGGAATTAAAAATATACTTGGACAGAACAAATGAAAAATTACAACAGATAATTCATTTTTATTTTATTCTACCTTTATTATTTTATAAAAAATATTTGTTAATGTGCAAAATTTGGTGATGAACACTTGTAGTTACCAACAGAAATCACTACGTTCCCAATGACATTCATTCGCTCTATCCACTCTTTTTCCCATTCGTTTGCATTGGCAAAACGCTTGAGAATAATGCCCGCCACCTTTTTGGCACCTTTGTCACTCCACCCGTAGGCAATGTTTTTCAAGCGCCTGCCCAACTCTCTCATTACCCGTTCTACCATGGATGATGCCTTATGGGAAATGAGCCCCCATTTCAGCCACCTTCTGACGTAACCAAACATGGAGTGCCTGGCGTTATTGATGTAGCTGGCTGCAGCTGAGTAACCTTTGCCTTCAAGGTACGAGACCAGTTTTAGCATTACCCG
>JBAYAV010000066.1:0-10748 GCA_041669565.1 Lentisphaeria bacterium | reverse complement strand
TCGTGATTTGATTTTGGGGCCGACAACGAGGAGCATACCCTCAGGTATGTGACGAGGTTGGCGGCACAAAAAGCATTCACGAGAATCAGGCAAATGTAAAGGTTATTTCTGAACAGCCCCTTATATCATCTCTTTCCACTTTGCCTCTAAATAACCTAAAATTGCTGGAACAGCCGTCTCAACTCGAAGCGTATAACGACCAATCGTAACGGGAGAATAGCCCTTTTCCAGCAGCAAATTTTCTTCTTCGGGAGAAAACCCGCCTTCCGGACCAATCCAAACCGCATAATCAGCAGGGACGCAACAGCATTCCCTCTTTTTAACGGGTGCCATAAGATGCGAAGGCGTGCCACCAAAACAGCCGTCCAGCGGTGTTGACGGTGCCTTTAACGCATCCCCCAATTTCAAGGTCTGCGTCACCTTTGGAAACCAGGGGTTATAGCACTGCTTGCCGGCAGTCTTAACAGCCTGTTCAAAATTATCTTTTTTCCCACTGGAATCAACAACGCCATACTCACAGTAAATTGGCGTAATAGAAGAAACCCCGAGCTCTGTGGCAAATTTCAAAATCAGATCAAATTTTTTGCCCTTCGGCGGAGCCACAAACAAATGCACCCTACCGGCCGTTCTTCGAGCAGTAAAATTCTTCTTTAAAATTTTACAAACAGCAATGCGTGATTTTGTCCCCTGGCTCGATGGCAGCAGCTCTGCTTCTGCAAGAGTTCCCCGGCCATCCGTCAATAATAACACGGCACCGGCCTGAAAACGCAGTACCCTTAGTATATGAGAACTTTCCTCTTCAGACAAAGAAACCGGAGACAACGAGAGCTCCGGACAATAAAAACAACGTTTCTGCATATTTGTATAATTCTATTCTTTAATCTATATTGTTTAAAACCATAGAAAAGCAAAATCATTCCCATATAGAATAAATCGCGCTATCCTTATAATATGATTCATCCGTCTCTTTTTTCCATATTTTCCATAAAAAAATGTATAAAACGATACGTCTTTAACGCGTCAAACCATGAATGGAATGCCTGGATAAGTGCGCCCGGTCGTTTTGCTGTATTTGCAACAACCCTCGGCCACACCCTCAAAAAATGATTTTGCCGCAAAAAAAACGTCATAACTTCAGACGTCTGCATTTGACTGAATTTTTCAGCATCCCCTAAATTTTCATCCGTTGCGGACATTAAGAACTGCCGCAAAACCACAAAGGCCTCTTTTGGGTACTTCGGCAATTTTTCACCAGATAACAATGAGCAAATAGCCTTTCCCGTTCCAAACGGCACGCGATCCGAGGGCCGCGCCGCTGGAAAAACAAGCTTCTCTGTCATTTGCCACACGCCAGTAACCTTCCGCAACGCCTGCAAAAAATAAAAATCCTCACCGGCCGAATAGGCTCGCATCCCTCCTGCCAGCAGATACGCATCCGCTTTTACGACAATTGCCGACCCAATAGAATGATATGCATACGGCGACTCTGCAAAACACAACCCATCCACATAACTCTGTAAATAGCACTCATATTCTCGAATTGCTACTTCTTCCTCTGGTGTTTGCCCTTTCTGATGATGAACCCCCAGACAAAAAGCACCACAATCCGGATGCAGCAACACAATTCGTGTTAATTTTTTCCAATAATCCGCCGCTATCAGGGTATCACCATCACAAGAAATCAGCAGACTCTCAGACAGCTCTTTCTCCTGTAGCAGATTCAACGCCGAGTCCAGGCCTATTTTACGTGCTTCGCCAACGCCTCCGGTAATCTCTTTTCCGGCACTTACCGCATCAATCCAAAATAATCGCTCCGCTGGAAAGCCAAAGTTCTCACCGTCATTCAGTTGCTGTAAAAACACACGATTCCGTAATTTCCGTTCTAAGGCTGCATTTTCCGGATGATTAATAACGAGAAGCAACCCGCAGTTATCAGGTAATTCTTTGCCCCACTGAGAAATGCTTCGCCCAATATCCGGCTCATCACAAACAGGAATAACCACAAAATGCTTACAGATTTTCAGGCTTGAGTCTTTTTGAGAAAAGCACTTTACGGATTGCACATACCCGCGGGATAAATATTTTTGTAACTTTCTGGAAGAAATCATAAAACTCGATAAAAAAAATGAATAAGAATTATAATATAATCCCTGAATAACAGTTATAGACAACGAATGCCAAAGTCCATCAACACTTTAAAGCACCAAATCGATGTAAAAATCAAGTCTTTGAGTGAAACGGGAACATTCATATCGGGGGCATTGGTCCAGAAGAGATGAAAATGCGCGACCCCGACTGCATCTTGCAACCGGATAGGCAAGTTGCACACAGCGTATGCAGTCACGAGCAAGATTCATGACAAAACTCTTAGCTCACAGAGATCAATCCGGAGTATCTTTCTCATTCCGACACCATCAAGTACGTGCTTGAACACCGGACGCCGGAGGAGATTGACGCAGCCTGACGGCGAATCACAACCAGATTATTGCGTGAGAAGAGGCCGTATGGCATGTGTGAACCGCACAAGACAATACTATTTTCTCGCCATAGACGGCGTGCACGATCACACTTCCAATTAAAAACATGGGATCGTTATGAGTTTTTATTTTACAAAGTTTTCTGTGAGATAATCATAACTGCTTTTTAATTCATCAAAAGGGTTAACCCCATAGCAATCATCTTGTTCAACAATGAAATATTGAACTCCAGCTTTTTCTCCTGCTAGAATAATTGAATTCCAATCCAAATTACCAGATCCAACAGCGGCTAAACGACGATCATTACCTACAACGGCATAATCTTTCAAATGTAACAATGGTTGGCGAGAGGACAATTTTTCAATCCATTTCGTAGGATCTTGCCCACCAGCTTGGACCCAATGAGTATCAAGTTCTCCTTGAACTTGTGGAGCTTCTCGTAAGATAATATCGAGCATAAATTCTCCGTCAAACTTTTGAAACTCAATTGCGTGATTGTGATAGCACAATGTGATTCCGGCCTCTTTCATTTTTATAGCCGCTTTATTGATTGCACGAGCAAATTCAATTACCCCATTCGCCGTTTTAGGATAATAATGTGGATAAGGATAGGCTGTATACTTACAATTAATATTTAATAAATGTTCAATAACTTTATCTGTTTCTTCACAAATAAGTTTACCATTATCATGAGAAGCGCAAATATTAATGCCTTCATTTTGAGCAATTTTTACCAACTCCTTGTCATCTATAGGGCCCAAAGCTGAGATTTGCACAGCCTCATAACCTATTTTACGAACTTTTGCAAAAGTTCCTGCAATATCAGCTGGATTTTGAGTAAATTCTCTAAGAGTATATAATTGAGCAGCTATTTGTTTTTTTTCCATTCTTCAATCCCTTTTTATTTTGTGTTTTTGTCAAATTCTTACTCCATTTATTGTTTCAGATTTGAGCTAAATTAGTTTTTAGTTAAACGGGAGTCCTCGACGAAACGAGTACCCCCCTCTATTTTATTGAATTTTAACGCTTAAGAATATGAAGTTCCAAATTTTCACAGATTCAGACTATTGTTACTGTTAGGGGCTGTAAAAAAATGAATTTGACAATTTGCCGAAAAAATCTTGATTTAATTTTGGGGCCGACAACGAAGAGCATACCCTCATGTATGGGACGAGGTTGGCGGCACAGAAAGCATTCACGAGAATTAGGCAAATATAAAGGTTATTTCTGGACAGCTCCTTAGTCAACCAGATGCATTAATGGCCATGATTTTGGTCGTTCACTCGGTGCTGACTTTCCTTCTGTATTTGTTAATGATGAACGCAAACTACGGGATGGATCATCTAAGTCATTTACCATTATTGCACTCCCAATTGTATTCCCGGATTTTAGTGAAAATGGCAATAAACTACGAGGAGAAAATCGAATTTCTACAATCGAATAGCCATCATGACGTCTCCAAGCAACTTTTACATCTTGTGATACGGTGTTCACCTTAGCAGCTTGAGTTCCTAACGTCAATTGACCATCAGGCACAAAGTGATGCCATACATCTATTTTACTTGCTTTGTCATTGCTAGGATAAAATCCATAGCTCCAATCATCTGGCCCCATAATGTCAGACTCTTTATCCAAAGCATCGCAAAAAGTGTCAAACATTACTTGAATGGAATCATTTTGCCAACCAGACTGGGGCCCTTTACGTTTCGCCCAAGCCCAATGATCATCGACAACCTTCAACGCTAAGTAAAGCCCATCTTCATCCCATGTCCATTGATAAAATGCACTGCTATCCTGATCACTGCCAAAATCATTAGCTCGCAACATTTCAGCATAACGAATCCGATTATGTAATTTGATTTTATCGACATTATTCCAGTCATCTAAAGCACCATCAATTACTATTTTATGGGGTGCTTTTTTGACCAAAAATCCAGAAAAATCACGCTTAATCATCACCGGACTTTTCTCTGAAATTTTTAACATCAACGGCATTGTATATCTTTGCAACATCTGTGATGTCAGTTCTTGAGGTAATTTAAAATTATAAGACTGACTTTCACCGACAGGAATATTTACATTTTTATTAATAGAGCGTAAACTTAAAGTCCCTTTTAATAGATCCGTTTCCGGATTAAAAAGTTCAATATTTAATTCATTCCTGTTATCAAGACGCATTTTTAATGGAGGAAGAATGGGCACGGAACTCATGCCCATTCCGGCTTTAAGTGCGGAAATTAAAGGATCTGTAGTATTCGGTTTTCCACGCAAGAAAACAGGGTAAGCAGAAAGGTATAATTTAAAATCATCCTTTTTATCAATCTTAATTTCGTGTTGTTCCTCCATAATATCATAAAGTTCCAAATCTATCGAAGCCTTAAATAAATATTCTGGCCCTTCTATTTCACCTTTATCAAGTTGTTCAGAATAAGCCCACATCGCAATAACAGGACGTTTTTGTTGATCTTCAAAAACATAACATTTCGTATTTGGAAAAAGTTTTAGTTCTTTTACAAAATGAGCATTTCCTAAAATTCTTCCCAAGGTATTCGGAACTTTCAGGTAAGCAAAGATTGTTAACAAGCCATCCATGAAAGATATGCCATAATTACTGGCATTCATGCTTTTGATACGATCTTGAAATTTCAAACCTAATAACCAGGTACGCGCACGCAAAGCTGTTGCCATTTTTTCGGAAAAGGTTAAATCATATGAATATGGCAGAAAAGCATGCAAATGCGCGGTATCTATTGGATAACTTGAAACAAACGGTGAGTTGTCACAACGAATGGGCATCCAATGCATCCCTTCTGGTATATTTACAGGAACTTTCGAATATCCATTTTTATCAAAAACTTTAAAAAGTCTTTCAAATTCTTCTTCCATCGTTAAAGGAACTTTATATTCCGGTCCTGGTACACGATATATATGCATATTTACACCATCATATTTAACACCATTTTTTTCTGCATTTGCTAAAAGTTTATCATAATAAAGCACTCGAGAAGTTCTTGAAACGTTTGGCACTGCTGAAACATAATAACAAGCATCAGGATTCCCTTTTTTTACCCCTCTAGCAATTGCATACTCCACATCACAAAAGTCCTTAAAACGTTCTGGAGTGGCAATCTCCGGGTTTGCCCATTCAGGATAAGCACCGTCAACTTCACCAGAAAAACTCCAACTGTTGATTTGTGGATTATTACGGACAACGGTTGCTGCTGCTTCTTCTACTTTCTGTAAAAATTCTTGCGAGTGAGGTCCTTTGCGAGTTAAATTTTTGATTAAAGTATCTTGTTCTAAGCTTCTACCATACAAATAATATTCGATATGATTACAAATATAATAATCAACCGTCCCTTTATTCTTAACTGTTCTACCGATATAACCCGTGTAGTTTTCAATTCCATAATCGTTATATAACTTCACTAATTTAGCATCATTAATAACATATCCGGAACGGCCACCATATCCTAATTTCCGATAACGATCTAAAACATCGATAAAGTTTTGCATTGGAAATAACGGGTCCACATAAGTATCAACAAACATCCCTTTGTTTTGGTGAATATTTTTCAAGAAACTCATAATACTAAAACGTTGAATTTCATAATGTTTTTTGCCATTAATATTGAAATCACTTTCAACAATAAAAACACCTCTTGGTAAATCATTTAACCCTAAATGAATCATGGCGTTTCCGTCTTTATCTGTTGAAAAATTAATTTTTTTAGAAAAACGTATATTATCAAAAAAGTCACGAACTTTTACTTGCACTTGTGCACTAATATTTTGAGCTGCAAATATTTTAAGAGAAGCATTTACTTTTTTGCCATATTCCACAAAATTGCTTGGATCTGAAGTTATCAAGGAACAATCAACAAGTGGATTTGCATACGGACTTGCCTGCTCTCCGACTTCAAATTGTACTCCATCAATATAACAAGTCCCATCTTCATTAATTTTGTCCGTATTTGTACTAAAAATAATTGGACAGGCAGAAATATGATCTATTTTACACTGAATAGAGTAACGCTGCCATTCTTCCGTCGGTTTTATTTTTAAATTTTGCCACTGATTCGAATTCCACATTTTTAACGGGTTGGCAATGGAAGCAATTAATTCAAGCTTTCCTGGATTATCTGATTTCGCATAAAAACTTAAAGTATATGTACCCGGTGCCAAAATGAAACTAAAACTATTTAATGGTTGACGCCAACGGTTCCGATCTTTTGCAAAAATAGCTAAAGAATGTTTCCCAAATTTAGCTTCTTGGGTAGATATATACACCGGACGATTTTCTAGAATATCCCAATTTAATTTGCTGCGTTGTTGAAAAGTCCAATACCGGAAACCTTGTTCAAAGGAGCCATTTGGCAAAAGATTATGGTCTGTTCGATCCGGTAAACTATAACGATCTAATTGCCAAAGATTACAGGCTGCAACTTGAGTTATACGATCTGCAGGAGCTTGTGATATCGTTCCAAAAGAAGAACCTGGATCAAGATAAAATCGAATCACTTTTTGACCAGCAGCTGGTGAAATCATCAATTTCAGGCCCCACTTGCTTTGAGTATTATCTTTTAAGCAGACCTTAAGATCATCAGAAAATTCAAATCCAAACACTCGTTCAATTGCATTCTCACTTAACTTAACATGTTTTACTTTTCCATCGAAAAGTATTTTATTTTCACCATCCCTTTTTACGCGCGGAGAAATATGAATGTTTTGTTTATCAAAATCCCAGTTCGAATTACTAAATTCATTTCCATTTAAAGGAATAATAAAATGCCCGCATTGATCCGATTTCGCCTCATATTGAATTAAAATTCTTCCATCTTCTTGAATGGTCATCGACAAAATATCACCATTTTCCAGAGTGTATTTAATTCCATTTTCGGAAGTGTCTCTCTGTGTTCCCGAAAGGAGAGTGTCGCCAAGATATACCCCTAATCCACTAAAATGAACATTCGTCTTTGTAAAACAAATTTGTGGAATTCCTTTAAAACCACATTGCAATGTAATGGCATCGCCCTCTATTTGATTTAGTGTTTTGCCTTTTTTTATTTTTGTATTCCGAATCAATTTATTTTCTGTTTTTAAATAGGGTGGAATTTGTGCCGTTAAGGGAGTTAAAGCGAGCAAATTTGAAATACAAAATACAAAAACAGTACCCAATATAAAAAATTTCAATTTCATATACATATCCTTTTTAAAAATTTATTAAGATGCGAAAAATACGATTAAATTTTCCCGAGAATAAAAATCAAAGTTGTGTTTCTGCTGAATTTTCTCCTTGTACTTTTTTAAAAACCATATTTCAAAGGCGCTTAAATTAATCTATTGTTTTCTGGAATTTGAATTAAAACTGTGCGACGATGATCAGAAGGCATAAACATAATGTTTTTCACACCCAAAAAAGTTTGTTTTGTGCAGTTTTAACCGCAACCCTGTAAAAATTATTCACAATTATGTTCGTTATTTTTCAATAAAGCTATAAAAAATAGAACTACTGTATCGTCTTATATTGTAACAAATATAACATAAAAGGAATTAAAAACTTTGATAATTATGCCAAATTACAGTATACTATTGCCAAAACGCAAGATTTAACCCAGAAAGAATTATTTATGTTAAGCATGGAAAAATTTCAGATTATATAATATCATGAAAATGGGCAAATACGTGTATTATATAACTCAATAATAACGTCCTGATTTCTTAAAAAAAATCAGGACGTTAGTTGTTTTTTGCTAATTTTATGATCATTTCAGATTGGAATCGAGCGTTGTCGCTTCCTTGTCAACACTTGTTCGGAAGGAGAATCAGAAACGCGCGTTTCTATTCCAGTCGCTCTTCTCTGGTGAAATCTCACGCCCGATATCATTGAGGCAATTCGGAACGGTACGTGTTTTTTACCCCTTGGCCCGCTGAAGTTCGATCACCGCCTGAAGATAAGTACCTTCTGCGGTGGTAAACCATGGGTGCATTCCGAGTTCGTAGATCTCGTAGATCTCCGAAAGACAGCCGGTCGCTTCTGCGGCGGCTTGTAACAGTGCTTCCGCTTCGCCGATCCGCCCGAGCCGGATGAAAACAATCGCTTTCCAAGTAAGATACCAGGTACAGAGCTTCTTACCAACCGGGTACATGTTACCGACAACGGACTCGTTCACACAAAAATCGTCAATAGCGTTCAACTGGAACGGGTCGTCCGCCGAGAGGACCGGATACGGAAAAGTTCCACTCAGCAACGCGATACTGCTCTCTGGACAACCCGGATACGGCGTGTAACGGTGACCCGTTTTCGGTAAGTCGCGTTGCAGGGCGTCAGCGGTTTTGCGCCAGAGCGCGGCGAGTTCCGGTTCGATTTCGCAGACGGCCACGCAATCCGCAGCCGCACGCAGCGTGGCGATGGCGCCGCAGGTGGTCATATAGGCGTTCTCTCGCCCAGCGCCGAGGCGTTCGAGATCGGTGCATTTATCGATGACGATGGTGCCTTTACTCGTCTCCCGCACCAGAAACTGGCGGAAAAATTCGGCGCAGGCGCGAAGCACCGGGCAGATCTTTTCCCGGAGATATTTCTGATCGCCAGTTGCCCGATAATAATTCCAGCAACTCATTGAAATATGAGACAAATGGAAAAAATGGTCCAACCAGGAACCATTGGCCGCGCCTTCGAGGCCGGGTTTCTCCAACGAAACCCAGGGATAGCGCGCACATTTGCTACGTTTGCCGAAGTAGATTTCCACCCGTTCGCAAGCCGACTGCAACCCGTCGAAACGAAAGTCGGGAACATGACGAGCCGTGGAGAAATGCCCCGACGCCAACAATCCACCAAGAGCGAAAAACTCGTCAAAGCCAAAATATTTTCCTTGCCAGTGGGTCGGATAGATTCCAACCGGAATCGACCAGCGGGTCGTCATGATTCGGAGGTGATATTCGGCCATACGGGCGACTTCAGCCATACGATCGCCGGTAAGTTGTAAACGCGATTCTTCCCAATACTCCGCCCACGCCGAAATGTGGGAGGCCAACAATACGTCCCACTCCAGTGGCCCTGCCTCTTTCTCGAAGCAAAGAAAGAACGTGCATTCTACATCGCGAGAAAGCAGTTGCCAGCTCCCTTCTATCTTCTTCCGCTCCACCGGGCGATCGGCAGCAAGGCGGATCGTCCCTTCTCGAATTTCCCCCACGTCGAGCGTGTAACGCAACGCGTCTTCGCCATCCGCCTCCACGTTCATCCAACGGCTACAAAGCGAATAATCGAAAACCAACGGCAGCCGGGGACCGGAGACGATCCGCTTGCGAACCGCAATCACGTTACATCGGAGGTGGCAGAACGCTTCCGTTTCCACCACGGTCCCATTCATATATCGACAACGGGAACGACAGAAAGCGCGGTCCGTGTCGAATTCCTGCTCCCATTCGACCGGCTCCCCCGCTTTTTCCGGAACGGTTCGAAAGTCCCCCCACGGCACCAGTTCGCCGACATGATTGTCGTAGCGGATTCCAGCCCGAAAGATTGCCGGAACCATGTGGCAACTCTCTTCTTTCCAGCCCATTCCACCCTCTGGATCGAGCAGAATGGACAAGTCTCCGTTGCCGAGGGCGACGGGCGTATAGCGCCGTTGGGCAGCAGTCGTGGAATTGCAGAAAATTTTCATAAAAACACCTCGCTTTTTTTTATAGAATACCATATTTTCGCCGAAAAACAACCGCGGAAGAACGTTCCGGCAGACGGTGAACTGACGGGAAAAAATACACAAACAAGTTATTGCACCTTGAAAAAAATCAGCCGGCACGGAATAGCATCCCCATCAAACAGATAGAACCGGATTTGCTCAAGCGCTATCGCTGGATTGCGTGGATAAAACTCGGCAGCGGCACGGAGTATCCGCTGCGGTATCCATTTGTCCTGAAAAATCCAGAAACGCTGGCGGCAGCCCTGTAAAAATCATTCATATTTACCTTCGTTGTTTTTCGGTAAAGCTATAAAAGATAGAGCTAATGTTATCGTCTCATATTGTAACAAATATAATTTAAAAACAATTAAAAACTTTGATATTTATGCCAAATTACAGTATATTGCTGCCAGAAATATAAAATTTAACACAAGAAAAATTATTTATGACAAGACATGAAAGAATTTTAGGGGCTGTAAAAAAATGAACTTGACAATTTGCCGAAAAAATCGTGATTTGATTTTGGGGCCGACAACGAGGAGCATACCCTCAGGTATGGGACGAGGTTGGCGGCACAAAAAGCATTCAC
>JBAYAV010000065.1:0-10881 GCA_041669565.1 Lentisphaeria bacterium | reverse complement strand
CAATGTACCA
The DNA here is from genome assembly GCA_041669565.1 of Lentisphaeria bacterium. Classification (GTDB taxonomy): domain Bacteria; phylum Verrucomicrobiota; class Lentisphaeria; order Oligosphaerales; family Oligosphaeraceae; genus JBAYAV01. The sequence goes on along the minus strand of JBAYAV010000065.1, from coordinate 10,871 downwards.
AGTCCAATCCATTTTCCCATATCAACCGCATCGCCGATGACTCTGGCACATTCATGGTATACGGCAGGAAGACGTGTGACAAATGGTGTTTGCGAAAGAAGCTCCAGGTTGGGACCATTAACTAGTGCGGAGTCAGCTACATACGTGAAGGCTCCTTTGTCAAGTCCGTGTTTTGCCATAAGTGATGAGATTCTTGTCAATATCTTATTGTTATTCGTTTTATCGGAGGAATTGCCATCTATGCACTTGCCAAAAATCGGAACGCCGCGTTCTACGCAAATAAGTTCAGCCATCACCTGTTTCAAGTCAGGGTTGTGATCCTTGCTGTGCCCATAGGTGACACGGGGAGCCTTGGACGTTTCTTTCTCGGCAAGCACTCCTTCATCTCCCTTGTCGTAATTGGCGTATTCTCCCCACACGCTTATAGAAGTTGTATCGAAACTCAGGTGGGAACAGTCGATGTGGAAGGTCTTGCAGGCAGAAAGAGCGATCTCGGTCAACATGTTGGAGGCTCCTGCCTTAAACATAGCATCAAAAGAACGTCCAATATTGGTGTCAGAAAAGTCTTGGGCGTCATGTTTTTCGCCAAGAAGCAGTTCAATATCCTGCTCTCCCATGAAGGACTCCAAATGGTAGAGTGGAGAACGTCCGCTGAGAGTGTCTAGCACCATCGCCTGAACGATAGCCCCTGGCTTTACTTTCATCTTGGTGTCCACAAAGTTATTTACAGTTTCCTGGAGACCAATCGCATTGCAGTATGCTGCGACAACGGGAAGATGGTTAACTTCACGTACCTTCATGGTGTGGATAGCGTTAAGAAATTCTGGGGAAAGGGTAGTGTCATCCATTGTTTTTCTCCTGAAGAAGTTGCATATTAATGCTGCTGATACGGTCCATAATCGTCCGTGCGCGATGGTATTCATCCACATACTGAACTGCTAGTTTCCGCATCTCCTTAGGAACATATTTCTGCCGTTGCTTACCATTCTCGTTGACTACGATACACATGACGGGACCATGCTTCTGCCCCTGATGGCACTTGCAATTTGGGCGGGAGCAAACAGTATACCGTTCTACGATAGAACCATGGATCATGTGCGGAAGGCAAGCAAGCTCTGCTAGCAAGGCATTACGTTCTTCAAATAGTTTTTGATGTATTTTGTTTGACATGCCTATAATATCGTATATATTATGTGATATGCAAACAGATAAATAAAAAAAAGCGAGAAAATAAGATTTTTTTTGCGTTTTTTTGTGAGAAATGTGGGTTATAAAATTATGAATATTATATTAACGAAATCCTCATTATTATTTCATCTAAAAAAAAAGACAGAACAATGGTTTTAACACATGATTATCGTTTTCTTTCGGCTTTGCCTATTTGGGAAGAAGGCACAAACAAAGTAATGAATCGCACCGTCTGCTTTCGGGCCGAATTGCCCTGCCTAAAAGAAAAAACGGTTTTGGCAGCAGCAGCTTCTTGTTCCTTTATTCTTCAAGTAAATGGTGTCTTTGTGGCGCATGGGCCTGCGCGTACAGCGCATGGCTATTTCAGGGTTGATGAATATGATATTACTCCTTATCTTACTGCTGAAAAAAATATAATCTGCTTACGTGTAGCTGGTTACAATATAAATTCTTTCAGTTATTTGAATCAACCGTCTTTTCTTTGTTCTGAAATAACCGCCGATGGAAAAATTCTAGCCGCAACTGGCGAAAGGGGCTTTACAGCTTTTGGTGTTGATGAAAGAATTATGAAAGTGCAGCGGTATTCTTTTCAGCGAACTTTTACGGAGAGCTATTCTTTAAAAGAAGGCGCTTTTGACTATGAAATGAATATTTGTACAAAGGCACTACCGCTCAAGACCGAAGTTGTATCTGCCGGGTATTTTATATGCCGCGATGTGCCTTACAGTGAAAACGAGCCCCTGTATCCTGTCAGTACAATTCAAAAGGGTACCGTTACCTATTCGGACAAAAAAAGTTATTATGCCGGTCGTGAAATTAGTAATATCAACGATCTTTTTTTGGGGTATAAACCCGAAGAATTGGAATGTTCCTCTAATATTGAAATCGGCAAAATTAATTACGCAGTGCCCGTTCCCTATAAAGAGCAGGCTCGTGAATTATCCATTTCGAAAGACAGCTATCTTGATCTTGATATGGGGCGTAATGATACTGGAATTCTTTCGTTTGATTTACAGGCGGAAAAAGAGGGTGAACTCTATTTGACTTTTGATGAAATTCTTATCAATGGACAATTAAATTGCTTTCGTATGAGCTGTTCTAATATCATGGTATGGAAAGTTCAAAAAGGCGTGTATCATGTAATTACGGCTGAGCCATACGTGATGCAGTATATTCGTTTGACGGCGAAAGGCGCTGATTTTAAAATTAAAAATTTAAAATTATACCATATTGCTTTCCCCATGTCTGAAATCAAGCGGACGTTTGCCGGCGATGATAAACAAATGGAAAAAATTTATGATGCTGCACTGGAAACATTTCGTGCTAATGTGGTGGATATATATATGGATTGTCCTTCTCGTGAGAGGGCCGGATGGCTTTGTGACAGTTTTTTTACTTCCAGTACCGAATATGTAATGACTGGAAAATCATTGGTAGAGCGAGCGTTTTTGGAAAACTTTTTGTTGCCGGAACGTTTCCCGCATTTGCCGGATAACGGGATGCTCCCCGCATGCTATCCATCCGATCACAACAACAAGATGTTCATTCCAAACTGGGCGATGTGGTATGGGCTGGAATTGGAAAAATATTTTAAACACACTCATGATCAAAAGCTTATTGATGTGGCGACAAAACGCCTTCACCGCCTTGTTGAATATTTTAGATCGTTTGAAAATGAATTTGGATTGTTGGAAAAATTGGAGTCGTGGGTGTTTGTAGACTGGTCTAAATCAAATGAGTTATGTCAGGATGTTTCTTTTCCATCCAATATGTTGTACGCCGCTTTTCTTTCGGCTATTGGAAACTTATATAACGATCAGGAAGCTTTGGAAAAAGCAGCAAAATTACGGAAAACGATCCATGAATTATCGATGACGGAATCCGGATTTTACTGTGATAACGCGATTCGTAAAAACGGCAAACTGGTCCTTTCCGGCGAACGAACTGAAACGTGTCAATATTATGCATTCTTTTGTAAAATCGCCACACCTGAAAAAAATAAAAAATTATGGGATATTTTAGTTCATGACTTTGGTTATGACCGGCAGGAAAAGGGGCTCTATCCAGAGATTTATCCGGCGGCGGCTTTTATTGGTAACTATTTGCGCTTGGATCTATTATGTCAATATGGATATAAAGAAGCTTTGTATGATAATATAAAAGGCTATTTTACTTATATGGCTGAAAAAACAGGCACGCTATGGGAACATACGAATGATAAAGCCAGCTGTAATCACGGCTTTGCATCTTATGTGCTTTACTGGATGGATCAGTTGAATCTTCTAAAATGAAAAATTTACAGAAAACTTGAAACGACTAATGCGATGGCCTTCTTCGGACTTGTTTTGGGTCGAATGATTCATGTCAGGAATATTTGCCTCTTGTGTTCGATTGAGGTTTGTTTCTATTTTTCTAAAAGTTGTTTGTCTATTGGCTGTTTCCTAATGGGTATTTGGTTCTATTGAGGGACGGATTCCTTTTGCACAGATACTTTTTCCGCTTTTATTAAAAACGGAAGATTTATGGACTTGTTTCGATAATCTTATACAACGCAAAGGATTTTATGATGAGTTGCAGTGATTTTTTGTCTGAAAATAGGGATGTGATTAAAAATATAGAAGCCGAAATGCTGGTTCCGGTGAACATGAATCCTGAATGGCATTTTGTTTTCGGAAAGCCTGTTGATGGCTGGATGGATTCCATGCAAGAGGGAAAAATCTTTCGGATGCAAAAGAATACTTTTGATTTCGATCGGGTGCTTGATAAAGAGGTAAATCCGGAAGACGGCCTTGAAGGAGTGGTATATCAGGAATTTGAGGCAGAATCGGAAGGTATTGCGGAAATTGGCGTAGGATGTGATTGGTGGTTTTCTGCGTATTGTAATGGTAAGCGCTGTTTTTCAACTTGGCAAAGTGGAAACAAGGAAGGACAATTCGCTGTTGATAATAATCCGTTTTTTATTCCTGTGTGCCAAGGTAAAAATTTATTGGCTATTCGCGTTAAACGCGGGAGTGGCAGTTGGCACTTTTGCTGTGGAGTAATCCCATTTACAAAAATACCACTTCCAATCCTTCAATATGGACCATTTTGCAATAATCCGGATATACATAAAATGGGAATACGCTTTATGACGTGCGGAAAAATCGGAGCTGGAGTAAAGTATCGCCTGAAAGGTGCCGATGCCTGGCGGATGCAGTGGGATCAGAGACATGGACAAATTTTGCGTGAAGAGTTTCACTCGATATTTCTGGATGGACTGGAATCAGGAAAAGAATATGAGTATAGGGTTGTGATGATGGACCCGCGCAGTCCTGAGATGCATGTCGTTAGTCCGGAAAAAAAGTGCTTTTCCTTTTCCGTGCCGCCGGAAAAGGATGAAAATTTTAGTTTTTTCTTTACGGCAGATCTTCAATTTCCACCGAAAGAACATATGAAATACCTTCAGGCGATGCTGAAGGCGGCAGACGCAAAAAAATGTAATATGATTGTCTTTGGCGGTGATGCGTTTAGCAGTTTTTTGAGTGAGGATATTTTCAGATGTACCTTTAAGACGCTTCAAACAGAGTGTAAAAATACAATCCCTATTGTTTTTCTACGCGGTAATCATGAATTGCGTGGCGATCACGCGGATCAATTTTTAAAATATTTTGGGAATGACAATGGGGTCTCGTATGGGATATTCCGCTTTGGTGAAACGGCCTTTCTGGTCTTGGATTGCTGGGAAGATAAACCGGCAGACTCTCCCAATGCAGACTACTGTAAATATAATCTTGACGAGATCTTTTACGATGAGGAGCGGAAATTCTTGAAACAAGCGGTGAATTCAGCGGTGTGGAAGGATGCAAAACGTCGTATTGTTTTAGCCCATGGTGCGCCGTATTCACAGTATGATGCGTGTGAAACGATGCCATTTGTCTTGCAAGACTTAACAGACTGCTATTTTGCGGGAAAACAGCCAAAATCGCGCTTGGATTTATGGCTGGCTGGCCATTCGCATCATTATACACGAAGCATTCCCGGCACGGCGATCCTTGCAGCACCGGATCATCCAGATAAGCCGCAGAAAGACGGCACCGATTATATCTATCCGGTGTTAACAGTCGGTGGACCAAGCGAAACACAGAAAATCAAAGCGTCGGCATTTAGAGTTGATTCGACCGATGAAAAATTGTTGATAAAGGCGTATGATCAGGATGGAAAATGTTTTGAAGAGGTTGCGTATTTTGATGATGGCCGAGTGAATGAGATTCGGTCTTTGCCGCATCGTACTTTTGACGAATAAGCTTTCTCTAAATTTTGGGTATGTTTAGTATGTGCGTTGTTTGTATTGTTTAAAGCCCAAAAGCTCCGGCGGATTTATAAAAAATCGAGCCGGAGCTTTTGGGTATATTCAAACCACTTTTTATTGAAACTTATTGTTCCTGTGGTTTTTTATTTTGCGTCTTCGGGCAATTCTTCACCAGCGAGCATGCGCTTGAAGCGTTTGACGATGATTTTTGGTGCAACCTTTTTTAGGCACGTCTTGTCATCATCAATCCAAGGTTGATCCATCAAGCATAATTCTGTATATCTCTTCTCCATTTTGCCGATAAGAATGTGTTCGAGAACTTTTTCGGGTTTGTTTGCAAGTTTGGGATCGTTTTGAATCTGTTTTTTGAAAACTTCACGCTCATGTTCTAAAACATCTTTTGAAATGTCTTCTGAGGTGATGTAGGTCGGGTTGCTGGCGGTGATATGCATGCAGATATCGTTTAACAATTTTGCATCGCATTCGCCTTCCACTTCTGCCAGGCAAGCGTAAGCTACACCAGTATGAAGGTATGTGCCGATTTGAGTATTGTCCCCAGACACCCAGCGATAAGCACGTCGGACTTGCATGTTTTCACCAAGTTTGCCGATTAATGATTTCAGGTCATCGGAAACGAGTTCCGCTAATTCTTTGGAAATATCACCGTCGGTATCAAATTTGGTAAGACCTTTTTGAGCGGTTTCATTGGTGAAACTGATGAATTCTTTTGTTTTGGCAACAAAATCTGTTTCACAAAGGACTTCAACAATTACAGTTACGTTATCTTTGTTGACAACAGCGAAAAGTCCCTCTGTGGCACTGCGGCCGGCTTTTTTGGCAGCCTTTGATTTGCCAGCTTCGCGCAAAGCATCAATTGCGGCACTTTCATCACCGTTTGCAGCAACGAGAGCTTTTTTGCATTCCATCATTCCTACGCCTGTTTTTTTGCGTAGATCCATTACCATTTTGGCACTAATAGCAGCCATATTTATATCCTTTTGTTTAAATTAAAATTTTTTGAGATTAAAATAAGGGGAGGAGGAGCCCCTATAAAATAGGAATTGTATTCTTTATTATAGGGACTTCTGCAACGAATTATTTTTCGTCTTTTGCTTCTTTTTTGTCTGTTTTGCCAATGGCTTCTTCGGTCAGAGGTTGGTCTTTTTCCTGCTTTTTGCGGGAAGCAATACCTAAACCTTCTTCAACAGCAGTAGAAAAAGCATCTACAATTACTTTAATTGAACGCAGGGCATCATCATTGCCCGGAACAACATAATCAATAGTATCTGGATTGCAGTTGGAATCCACTAATGCAACGATTGGAATTCCGAGTTTTGCGGCTTCTTTTACTGCAATATGTTCGCGGTCAATATCGATGACGATCGCAGCAGCGGGAAGGCCTTTTAAATTGGAAATACCACCAAGTGCAGTCTGCAACTTGTGAAGTTCACGACGAAGGCCGGCGACTTCTTTTTTTGGCAATTTGTCAAATTCGCCATTCGCTTCCTGCTTGATCAATTTCTTCATGTAAGCTACGCGAGTGATAACAACCTTTTGGTTGGTAAGAGTTCCGCCTAACCAGCGATCGCACATGAAAGGCATGTTCAGGCGTTCTGCAGTACCGCGAACGCATTCTTGAGCTTGACGTTTGGCACCGACGAAAAGAATTTGTTTCCCTTGGGAAGCAATATCACGCAGAAAATCGCATGCTGCTGATAATTGCTGCATGGTTTTGCCTAAGTCAAAAATGGTGATGCCGCTGCGCGTACCATAGATGTAGCGTTTCATTTTCGGGTTCCAGCGACGGGTTTGATGGCCAAAGTGTACGCCGGCTTCTAATAAATCAGTAATGCTTGTCTTTCCCATGATTCTTCCTTTCATCGATTCGTTTGTAATTTTACCCTATCCGTCAACAAAATTTCCCGTGCGGATTTTCGAAATTACATTTTTTATTAAAGTATAGCATGATCTCTTTCGGGTAAAGAAATAATGCAAGTTCCATAATATAAAACCTATAATGCCTTTGGCAACTCATGATCATGGAAAAATATCCTATGTTTGATTTTTTTCTGAATAAATCAAGAGTCTTTTGATTTAAAATGGAATGGGAACGATGTTTATTGGACTTTTTGGTTTTCGCGCACAAATTGCTCAATTGTGTATCGGGTCGGTTCTATGAGCGTTTTGTATAGGGGAAGAGCTAAAAGGCTTTCAAGCTTTTCGTGCTTGGCAAGGCCTGATTTTCCGAGCGCTTCGTCAATAGCGGCAGGAAATTTGCCCGGATGCGCCGTGCCAAGACAGACCGTGGGCTCGCTTCTCTGAAATTGTTCGGCAACAGCAACACCAACGGCGCTGTGCGGATCAAGAATATAGTTTGCCGTATTGTAATATTTTTGGATGGTCGCTAGGGTCTGCGCGGTATTGCCGCGCCCGGCGGCAAAATCCGGATCGGCGCCAACGCATGTAATGGTTTTTTTCTCGGCAAACTCCGCCATCAACGCCCGTGTTTTGGCGGCATCCTGATGAACGCGATAGTAAAGATAGCGCTCAAAATTGCTGGCAATCTGGATATCCATACTTGGACTTAGGGTTGGATGCACTTCGCCTAGCGTGTATTTGCCGGTGGTGAAGAAACGACTCAGGATGTCGTTTTCGTTTGTGGCTAGAATTAATCTGCTGATGGGAGCGCCCATCTTTTTTGCGATATAACCAGCAAAGATGTCGCCAAAATTTCCAGTGGGAACTGCAACTTGAATATTGTCCGTGGTGTTGCATTGATCCTGAACGCGGAATGTCGCCCAGAAATAATAAACGATTTGAGCCAGGATTCGGGCCCAATTTACGGAATTAATCGCTCCGAGAGAAAATTCTTTTTTAAAGGGAAGGTCATTGAAGATTTCTTTCATGACGCGTTGTCCGTCATCGAAGGTCCCATGGATGGCGAGGCAATGCACATTTTTATCGGCAACGGTAGCCATTTGCCGTTCTTGCAGTGGGCTGACGCGGCCGTCTGGATACATAATAAAAATCTGTATTCCTTTTTTGCCGCGAACGCCGTGGATTGCTGCACTGCCGGTATCTCCGCTGGTTGCACCGATGATATTCAGAATGCCGCCGCGCTGCTGGAGTATATATTCAAAGACATTGCCAAGAAATTGAAGGGCGATATCTTTAAAGGCGAGTGTTGGTCCGTGAAATAATTCAGCAAAATAGAGCTTGTCTGCGAGCTTTTTTACCGGGACAACATCGTCAGCAGTAAAAGTAGCATAGCTTTTTTGAATAATTTTTTTTAGATCGGGGTCCGGGATATCGTTTCCGGTAAAGAGGCGAATGATGTGAAAGGCGAGCTCTGGATAAGAAAGAGTTTTCCATTGCTCGAGTTTATTTTGAACTTGGGGGATTTCGGCGGGAATGAGAAGACCGCCGTCTTCAGCCAGTCCCATCATGACGGCGTCTTGAAATGAAATGGGAGCGATTTTGCCTCTCGTGCTGATATATTTTGCAGAATTCATGGAGAATAAAATGCCTTTTTTTGTTTTTTGAATTATATTTTGTTGTGAAATGCTTATAGGATAAAAAACAGTATCGGTAATCAAAAATAATTTTTTAAAACGATTTTTGATGCAAGTAATGCGATGGGACAATGTGTTCTATCCAATACTATAATGCGATTGTTTGAATTTGCGGAAAATAGAAGTCAAAAAGGGGGCTTGGAATGTCTAAAAAAGCGGTTGTTTTTGTAGCTCCGGGATTTGAAGAAATCGAAGCTGTTACAATTATAGATGTGCTTCGTCGGGCGGATATTTTAACGGTTGTTGTTGGTGTGGATAATGACAAAACAAATATTGTGCAGGGTGCGCATGGAATTGGAATCGAAATTGATGCGCCGATCGAAGAGATGGAAATCACGGGCGTGGATATCGCGATTTGTCCGGGCGGCATGCCGGGATCGGTACACCTTGCGGATAGTGAAGGTGTTCGAGATTATCTGAATGGTGTTTATAAGAACGGCGGTATTGCGGCAGCAATTTGTGCAGCGCCGATTGTGTTGGATGCTGCGGGGCTGCTGAAAAATCGTGCGTACACGTGCTACCCGGGGATGGAGGATGAAATTGTACTTGGTACTTTTACGGGAAAAGCTGTGGAAGTGGACGGCAGGGTGATTACTGGCAGCGGTCCTGGAACTGCGATGAAATTTGCTCTGAAATTGGTGGAAGAACTCCAGTTAAAAGAAAAAGCGCAGGAAGTACAAAAGGGAATGCTATATGGCACGCCCCTTTGAAATGGGCCTGCAGGGTGGAGACTTTTGAGGTATAGTCTGCGTGGTTGCTTTTGTTTCCTATTGCCGATGAAGAATCACCGTTATAAAAAAGAATGATGCTGGATGTTCATGAATAAACAGTTGAATATAAAGGAATGAAGAATGAGAGAGAAATGTCTGAAAACGGAATTGGAAGAAATACTGAAACCAGTGGGGCAGGAGCATTTGCTGCGCTTTTGGGATGAGCTTTCAGAATCGGAACAGAAAGGCTTTACGGAAGAACTTAAATCGGTAAAATGGCCTAAAGTCTGCATGAGTGTTCGGGAAGTGCTGCAAAATAAGAATAAAAGCATCCCTTTTGAAAAATTAAGACCGGCGCCGTATGTAAGCCTAAATGCAAAACCGGATTATCTGGCACAATGCAAAGAACGCGGGGAAAAATTATTATCCGAAGGAAAAGTGGCAGGGTTTACAGTTGCCGGAGGGCAGGGAACACGATTGGGGTATAGTGGTCCGAAAGGAACATACTGTTTTACGGAGTTGGGGCATAAGTCTTTGTTTCAGGTCTTTGCCGAAGGCATTCTGCGTCACCAGGAAAAATGTGGCCATGTCCTGCCGTGGTATATTATGACCAGTTCCATGAATGACCAGGCGACGCGTGATTTTTTTGTCGAACATCAGTATTTTGGTCTGGAACCGGCCAATGTGACTTTTTTCAGTCAGGGGATGCTGCCGGCGTTTGATCTGAATGGTAAAGCAATTCTGCGTACGAAGAGCAGTCTGGCGTTTTCAGCAAATGGCCATGGCGGAAGTTTTGCGGCGCTGCATGACTCGGGGGCGCTGGCGGATATGAAAAAACGCGGCGTGGAGATCTTGTCTTACTGGCAAGTTGATAATGCATTGGTCAATCAGTTTGATGCGACCTTTATCGGGATGCATTTCATAACGGAGTCTGAGATGAGTAGCCGTGCTTTAATTAAGCGAAACCCATTGGAAAAGCTTGGCCATTTTTGCATGCTGGATGATAAAATGATTATTGTAGAGTATAGCGATATGCCTGAAAATTTATTATATCAGCAGGATAAAAACGAGCTATTGAGTTATCGTGCGGGAAGTCCGGCAATCCATATATTG
>JBAYAV010000064.1:0-10972 GCA_041669565.1 Lentisphaeria bacterium | reverse complement strand
ACGCAGAGAATAAAATGCATAAAACAAAATATAATTCATCGAAAGCAAATGGGGCCAGCACATTACCAGAATTGGTACCAATTCATTATCAATAATGGGGCCTTTTTAGATTGTCATTGACAAGGATGCGTCTTTGTTGATATTCCACAAACATCCGATTAAGGGAACAAACGTACGCCGTGCATGTTTACAAGAAAATCTTCAAAATAACGTGATGTTTGAATTAAGGATAAAGGCGTCGTCGAGACAACCGATGTTTGAAATCGAAAACGACGCACGTCCGTGCGCCGCCACAAGAAAATTATCAAATTTACCGTCAAGTTATGGGACGGCTGTAATTTTTTTGCTTTTTTATCTTTCTGTTATTTTACGTCGCTATATATAAGTATATAATCATTGCTTAGAATATGGCAATCTGGAAAAAAGACCGAAAAATCAGCACGCAGCCGCTATTTTTTACTTTCTTTGAACAAGTTTTTTTACATGAAAATCTATTGCAGTTTATTCTACCAAGCCTGTAACGGACTTCTATTGTCTGTTTTTTATATCTTCTCATGCATACAAAAAGAGTCCGAAAATACCAAAGTATTTTCGGATTCTAATGTAAAAAAAACGTTCAGAAACTTTTTATTTTGTATACCCTTTACTGCGATTTGAGCGTCGTTTATTGCCGGTGGATAGAGATTGGCGCTTACGTTGAACTCCAGCTGCAGTCTGGCGAGCAGGGGCGGCATCTTTCATCCGTGTGCGTTCCCGCAATTCCAATAGGATCGGCAGGCCAGCTGTCGGAAAGAAAGCATCCCGAAGTTGATTTTCAAGAAATTGTAAATAATTTGCCGGACAGAGCTTTTTGTTGTTTACAAATAGCACAAATTTGGGCGGCGGATTGAATTTCATTGTTCCGTAATAGATTTTAAAGCGCTTCGTCCCTTTGGATGTTGGGGGGTTACGCATGAGGACATCTTGAATAAACTGATTTAGAATTCCTGTTGGAATCATTATTTGCATTTGTTTGCGAACATGTTGCAAGATGTCAAAAATCCCTTTGAAGTTGTAGCCATTTAAAGCAGAAATGGTATGAACGGGGACATGACGTAAAAAGGGCATATCCCGATATATTTCACTTTCTAGATCTTGGGGTTTCTTACCAGTAGGAGATACTAAATCCCATTTATTAGCTAAAATAATACAAGCTTTATGCGCATCCACAACAAGTCGACCAATATGGCGCTCCTGTGTCGTACAGGGATTTTCTGCATCCATAATAAATAGAACGAGATCACTTTTGCGGATGGCTTGTTCGGTTCGGTTTGAACTAAAAAATTCAACGACAGTGTCAATTTGTTTTTTTCGGCGCATGCCAGCAGTATCTATGAGTGTAATAAGCAGTGATTCATCATCTTTTTTTAACGTAACGGACAAGTCCACGGCGTCGCGGGTTGTTCCGGCAATATCACTGACCATCATTCGGTCCAGGCCAGAAATTCTATTTACGAAAGAGGATTTTCCAACATTTGGCTTGCCGATAACTGCAATTTTAAGCGGTTCCACTTCTTCTTTCTCAGCCAAACCGACTTTGGGGATCTGTTTAACAACAGCAATCATTAAGTTTTTTATTCCGGATGTATGGGTACAGCTTGTCGGCAAAATATCTTCATAGCCTAATGCGGTAAATTGCATAGCCACATTTTCGGCAACGTTGGTATTATCAGCTTTATTTGCACAAACGATGACTTTTTTCCCGGTTTTATGAAGGAAGGCGCCCACTTCTTGATCTTGTGGTGTGATGCCGTCTTGGCAATTTACAACCCAAATAAGAAGTTCTGCATCGGCAATAACTTCTTCCACTTGTTCACGGATCATTCCGTCAAACAGATCCACATTTTTCTTTTGGCCGTTTTGGATACCTAATCCGCCGGTATCGACAAGAAGGAACGAATGATCATTAAAGCTGCCTAGTGCGGCAACGCGATCTCGGGTAACACCGCTTTGTTCGTGAACAATAGAGATGCGGCGTTGTAAAATGGCATTGAACAATGCGGATTTTCCAACATTTGGACGCCCAACAATGGCGATTACTGGTGTGTTTTCTGACATAAAATATTTTCTAACTTGTGGTTTATTGGAAAAATCTTTTAGCAAACTCAAGCCGCTGGCAGCAGCATTCTTTGCCTAAGAGCTCCATTGTTTCATAAATTCCGGCGCCAATATTGGTTCCGGTAACGGCTGCACGCAAGGGCTGATTGAGTTTTCCATGCGGTATTTCATTTTGTTCGGACACGTGCGCGATTGCTTTCTCAATATCAGCAGCATTGAATGGAACCGTTTTTTGTAAAATCGGTAATAATTTGTTTAATGCATCACAAATTTCCGGTTTCTTAAATTGCTTCTTGCATACATTTTCGTCATAGTCCGGTATTTCAACAAAAAAGTATTTCCATAAAGAAACATCCGTCATCGTTTTTACGCGACTCTGCATAAAAGCGCATACGGTCTTAAACATTTCATCGGATTGATCCTTTATCCAAGACTCATCTTTGCTATAAATTCGGGCTAATTCGATGAATTTATCCAGTGGCATCTCGGCGATATACAAGCCATTTAAGTTGGTTAGTTTTTGAATATCCATTTGCGATGAGGCTCGCAAACAACGTTCTAAAGTAAATGCCTCAACTAGTTCTTCACGCGTCATCTTTTCACGATCGTCTCCGGGTGACCAGCCTAAAAGACTCAAATAATTAAACAGCGCATCCGGCAAAAAACCCTTGGTTCTAAAATCCCCAACAAAAGCATCGCCATCGCGTTTGCTGTAAGGCTTCCCCGCGGCATTGACAATCATTGGAAGATGACCGTAAATGGGAAGCGTTGCTCCAAGACAGTAAAATAAGAAAATGTGTTTGAAGGTGTTTTCAACATGATCATCTCCGCGGATAATATGCGTAATCCCCTGGGTAATGTCATCAATCACATTGGCTAAATGAAAAATGGGTGATCCATCACTGCGGACAATGACAAAATCTTTCAGACTATCAAGCGGTTTTGTCATGATGCCTTTGACTTTGTCATCATAAGAGACGGTTCTGCGCGTAAATTGCATTTTATCGGCGTTATCAAGCGTGAAAACCGCATCTTTATTGAGAATAGCATCAATGTGATCCTTAATATCAAAAAGGACTCCTTGATTTGCATCCAGTACTTTCAGATCTTTAAAACCAGCAAGGCAGGCGCTTTCTGGAATGGACTTGCCTTTTTTAGAAATAGTCGCATAATGAAGGCCCTTATTGCTGATGGTCAGCGGCGCTTCCGGGTGTAGCTTGAATTCTTGTGGACCGGCAATTTTTACACCGGGAACCATTTCGGCATCCCAGGGAATGCGAAATAAAATGGCTTCGCCTTTGTCGCCTTTGTTATCTTTGTATGCATTACCGTCTTCGAGCAATTTTTTGGCGGCAGCAAGGTGTTTCTTCATTTGTGTTGTTTGGTAAAGTGGTTCTTCATCATAGTCTATTTTTAGCCATTTTAAAATATCCAGCAGTGTGGCAATCGCTTCTGGAGTAGAACGCTCTAAGTCCGTGTCTTCAATGCGAAGAATGAATTTTCCCTTTTCATGACGTGCATACAGCCAATTAAAAATGGCGGCACGAATATTGCCAATATGGACTTGCCCTGTTGGTGACGGGGCAAAACGAACTCGAATACTCATATATAACTCCAAATATCCTAAAAAATAAAAACAAAAATGTAATATCTATTACTATAATACCTTATAGAAAAATAATAAATAGAATTTGTTGTTTTTTGAAACTATTGTTTTCTTGTATTTAACTGATTGTGATATATATAATTTATAGAACTGTTCTGTATAGCGATATAACTTTGCTGATTTTATGGCATTGGATTAAAATGCCGTTATAATAGCGATCTAGGATCAACATCAATATAGATGATCGCTTTGTTTGGCCAGCGTTTTTGTTGCAATAAATGGTGGACTGTGCGCGTTAAAAAACGAATATTGCCACCGCGCAAAAGAATTTGAAATCGATAATATTTATTCACTTTGGACAAGGGCGCCGGCATCGGACCAATAATTTGAATTTTGTCCGGAGGTAACATCGGACAAAGTTCATTGCTGAACGCTGTTGCAGTTTGTTCTGCAATTGCAGCGTCTTCACTCTTAAAATGTACGATAAGCATATGGCTGTATGGAGGAAAATCAAGTGCCTCGCGAGTTGGAAGCTCTTCTTCTATAAAACGTTCGCAGCTGTGTTCCTGCGCTGCCTGCAGCGCAAAGTGGTAAGGCATGTGTGTCTGTACAATAACAAGTCCGGGCGTCTCTCCCCGGCCAGCTCTGCCAGCAACTTGGGTGATAAGCTGAAAGGTGCGTTCGGCACTGCGAAAGTCCGGTAAATTCAACCCCGTATCGGCGCGAATAATTCCAACAAGAGTGACATTGGGAAAATCAAGCCCTTTGGTGATCATCTGGGTGCCAATAAGAATATCGATATGACCACTCCGAAAAGCATCCAGAATGGTGGAATAAGAATTTTTATTTCCCATGGTGTCTGAATCCATTCGTGCAACAACCGCTTTGGGAAACATGGCACGGGTGATGGATTCAATTTTTTCCGTTCCGCAGCCTGTAAAACGGATTCCGGGATCACCGCATTTTGGACATTTCACGGGAGCCGTTTTTTCAGCACCGCACATGTGACAAATTAGTTTTCCTTCTTTTCGATGATAGGTATAGCCGATGCTGCAATTTTCACATTGTGCGGTATAGCCGCATTTTTCACACATCAGCTGAGTGGCAAATCCGCGACGATTTAAGAACAAGATGATTTGCTCCGCTTTTTTTAGTCGCTCTTTCATTTGCTCTTTGAGGCGCTCTGAAAAAAAAGTTCCGCGGCCTTCCTTGGCAATTTCGGCGCTCATGTCAATAATTTCAACGCGCGGCATTGGAAGTTTTCCAATTCGCTCTTTCATTCGAATCAGTGTATAGCGCCCACGCTGACAATTCAAGTAGGATTCAAGAGAGGGCGTGGCGGAGCCCAAAAGAACGGTTGCATTCTCCAGACGCCCACGCACTACTGCGACATCGCGCGCATTATAGCGTGGAGCATCATTTTGTTTATAGCTGTCTTCATGTTCCTCGTCTACCACGATTAGCCCAAGATTGGTAAATGGTGCGAAGAGGGCGGAGCGTGCGCCAATCGCTATTTGACTGCGTCCCTCATGGATGCGCGTCCATTCATCAAATCGTTCGCCATCGCTAAGGCCACTATGAAGAACGCTGACTAGATTGCCGAAGCGCTGACGGAATCGGTCGCAAGTTTGTGGTGTCAGGGAAATTTCCGGCACCAGTACAATAGCGGTTCGTTTTTGTTTGAGGCAGTGTTGAATTGCTTGAAGGTAAACTTCGGTTTTGCCGCTGCAGGTAACTCCATGCAGTAAGATCGTGGATCCAGTTGGAGAATTGAGTGAGTTTTCAATGACTTTCAGCGCATTAAGCTGCTCGTCATTGAGTTTTTTGGGTTTGTCACGTACTGGAATTTTTCCGATAAAGGGGTCACGTTCTGTAACGCGTATCTCTTTTGTGAGCCAGCCTTTTTCGCAGAGTTTTTTGATAGAATAAGCGCTTGTATCCACAACCCCCAGTAGATTTTTATTGGTTAATGGCCCCAGTTCTTCTAATGTGGTGATTACTTTTCTTTCCGTTTCTTTGAGTGCTTCATAGCCGTCTTCTTTGTGGATTGCTTTTTCGGAGACAAAAATATACTGGCATTTTTTATGTTCCATAGCGCCTTTGCGGACAACGGCAGGTAAGAGTGACCAGACGGCGTTTTCGCGGGCACAGCAGTAATAGTCACTAATCCAGGCTGCGAGTTTTAGCAGTTTTGGCGGAATTTGTCGACTATTTGATTCTAACGCTAGGATCGGTTTTAGTGTTGGAAAAACAGAAGTCTTTTTCAGATTCATTACATATCCAGAACGCTTACTATGATTAAAGTCCGCTGTAATTCGGCTGCCAACTTCAATTTGGCCTAATAATGCCGACGGAATAGTGTAATCAAAACCACGATTTGCAGATAAATTAAAAACGACTTCGGCAATTGTTGGTATAGTTTTGTTCATGCTTTTTGTTCCATTAGAATTTACAAACTATATCATGAAGTAAGTTTTGCAAATAAAATGGTGTGAGAATCCGATTTTTTATGAAGATTCAGCAACAATAAATATTGTTGCTTTTTAGGATCTATTCCGGTAATTCTAAAATAGGGAAAGAATCGAAAGGCCTGTATAAAAAAAGGCCCTTGATTGTCTGCTGTTATAAAAGTTATTATACAAAGATCTGTGAGGAAAAGAGGCCTTTGTTACTCATAAAAGAAAACATTGTGAGGATAAAGAAAAAAATACCTATTTCTTTTTTAGAAGATTTGTAAGAATAAAATTTTATAAAAGAAATTTAATATGCAAATACCGCTTTACAATTGGAAATAAAAAAAGTAGAAGAAATTCTGAACTGATTTTTGAGCGATACTTATTTATTGAAAAAGCAGGAAGGTTATTACTCAAAAGAAGGCTTTGACAAGACCTTTTATAAGATTGTTTTGAGTTGTAAAAATAATGCCCGATAAAAGATGCGAAATCATTTTATAACTTCCAAATAATGGCTAAACTGAGCACAAAAATAGTGCGTCTAAAAGATATCCAATCGATACTATTTTCCGGTAATATCCGACAAAGAATTTTTTAAAAAATCAAAACTACCGCAACCGAATAAAGTTTTATGATTGGCGGTTATACGGATTGATATTATATTACTTCATGAGGTATTTTTTAAGGGAAAAAAACATGAAAAAACAATCTTTTTTTACACAAAATCCAGGAATTTGCGCCTTGCTTTTTCGTTTCATGCAAATGCCGCATTTTAAAAATTTCCCTTTTTGGTGTAAATGTGGTTTTTGGCTTTTATTGCTTAATATTCCATTCGGTTATGGTGGAATGTTTTTTTGTGCCTCGCTTAGTGTGGCAACGAAATGTGCTTACTGGCTAAAAGTCGGTTTTGCTATTTATATTTTTAGTTGGTTCATGCTTGGTCTTGGTGTTTTTTTAGCGGGGCCTGAATCGGCACGAAAAATGACGAAGTTAACAAAACGTCGTTATCGGGCGTGGAAACGCTTGCGTGAAAGTCGCGTAGGCGCATAAATATGTGGCAGAAAAAAAGATGAATTCTAAAAAAAACGGCAATTTTTATGATAAGATTTTAGATCGGATGGATCGTCTTGATCCGGAAAATCTGCAAACTTATTTAGTACGGTTAATGCGCGAAAAGGGCTTCCTTGAAGGTATTTTTAATACGATCCATGAAGGTATCATTGTCATCGATAATTCATTGCAAATTCGTATTATTAATTCCGCGGCTATCGGAATGTTTGGAATTACAGATCAGCCGATTGGAGAATATATCGGGAAGTATTTCAAGCAATTTGGCTGGAAAGAATTGCTGCAGGTGTCTCCAGAAGAATGGGGGCGTTTTTCGCGAAAAGAGCTGGAAATATTTTATCCAGAGCATCGTCATTTAAGTTTTTATCTGATGCCAGTGCCGGAACGTCCTGATATGAATAAAAGCGGTCTGCCGCTGGCAACCCTTATTTTCCATGATATCACTGAAAGTCGTGCCGCCGCCGAAGAGGATGTGGAAACCCAAAAAGTAAAAGCAATTACTCAGTTGGCTGCCGGAGTGGCACACGAACTCGGCAATCCTCTAAATAGTCTCAGTATTCATCTGCAAATCTTAAAACGTCAGTTAACTAAGCTCGAAAATCAGGCTACATTGACAAGCGCCCTGAAAAGCGTGGATATCGCCCAACAAGAACTGGGCAGACTGGATACAATTGTTAAAAATTTCTTGAATGCTGTCCGACCTGGCAAAATTCATCCGCAGCAAATTGATCTGCGTAAATTGTTAAGCGATGCAATTGGGTTTATGCGACCCGAAATTGAAAATAAAGGCATTGATGTTACGGTACATCTACCCGATAATATTCCAGCATTGTCCGGTGACGGCGGACAATTAACGCAGGCTTTTTACAATATCATCAAAAATGCACTCCAGGCGATGCCCGATGGCGGAAAATTGGGCATTGGCTGTACTGTGGATGATATTTATGTGCATGTCTCTTTTCAAGATTCGGGTATTGGTATGACGGATACTCAAATTAGCCGTGTCTTTGAGCCGTATTTCACAACAAAAGATTCCGGGACCGGTTTGGGACTCTTGATCGTTGATCGAATTGTGCGCGCGCATGGCGGCGAATTGGAAATTGAAAGCGGCCCAGATCATGGTACTGTCTTTACCTTAAGTTTACCGCGACAAGCACGGCGAATAAGACGCCTGACAGCAGCAGAACACAAAGAACAAATAGAAAATGATGAAAAAAGCAAAAATATTAATCATTGATGATGAACGCAATACACGTACGGGGTTGGAAGCAGCGCTGAACGAAAATTATGATGTGCTCCTTGCGGAAGAAGCATCGAAAGGAATCGCGCTCTTAAAAAAAGAAAATGTCGATATTGTGCTTACGGATTTGAGAATGCCGGGCATGAATGGTATGGATTTTACAAAAGAAGTCAGCGCGTGGGATAATGCGCCGTTGATTATCATGCTTACGGCTTATGGATCGGTTGAAACCGCGCTGGAAGCTATGAAAGTCGGCGCATATGATTATTTAACGAAACCAATTAATCTTGACAATTTGGAAATGATGATCGAACGCGGACTGGATGTGTTAAAACAGCGGCGCGCCAATGTAAAACTACGGCAAGAAATGAATTCGGGGAAAAAAGTCGCTATCGAGGGTATTATCGGTTCGTCAGAATGTATGCTTGAACTCATCGATCAAACAAAGCAAATTGCAGATGCCCGCTCCACCGTTTTGATTACTGGCGAAAGTGGTACAGGAAAAGAAGTGTTTGCACATGCAATTCATAATTTAAGCTTACGTAACAAAAGACCTTTTGTTGCTGTGCATTGCGCATCCCTGAATGAAAACCTTCTCGAAAGCGAATTGTTTGGTCATGAGAAGGGTGCTTTTACCGGCGCAACAGAACGTAAAATAGGCCGGTTTGAAAGTGCGGACGGAGGGAGCCTGTTTTTAGACGAAATTGGTGAAATTAGCCCTGCAACACAGGTGAAATTGTTGCGCGTGCTGGAAATAAGAGCGTTAGAACGCGTTGGTGGAACCGAGTCTATAAAAATTAATGTGCGGCTGTTGGCTGCTACGAATCGTGATTTAAAGGCGATGGTGTCGGAGGGAACTTTTCGGGAAGATTTGTATTATCGGCTGAATGTAGTAAACCTTCATATGCCGGCGTTACGTGATCATGCTGAAGATATTCCGCTGCTCTTAAATTATTATTTAAAATTGGTGGCCGAGGAAAATGACAAGAAAATCACCGGTTTTGCGCCAGAGGCTGTAAAAGTCTTGCTTCGTTATGATTGGCCGGGCAATATCCGTGAATTGCGAAATACGGTTGAGCGGATGGTTGTGCTTACCCGAGGAACGTCCTTGACAATTGGTGATATTCCGGAAGAAATCCGGAGTGGACTCGGCAATAAGATCTTAAAAAAAGAAGAAGCCGAAGCTCAAGAAGAAGCGCGGACTGAAACACCAGTCCTGGATCTAAAAGTCCAAGAAAAAAATAATATTACAAAAGCTTTGAAAAATTGCAATGGAAATCGCTCTAGAGCTGCTGAACTTTTGGGAATAAGTCGCCGTACACTGCACCGAAAATTGAACGAATATAACATTCAATAATAAAACCAAATGGAAAAAAGTTTAAAATAATAGCGATTTTGTGGAAAAATATGCCGTGGCTATTAGAATTGGATTTTTTTCGTTAAAAGGATAAATAAATGATCGATTTACATAGTCATAGCACGGCTTCAGATGGGACTTTCTCTCCGAAAGATATTGTGGTTACCGCCTTATATAAGGGCCTGAAAGCAATTGCTTTGACAGATCATGATACCGTGGACGGCCTCGAAGAATTTTTGACGACTGGCGAAAAATATAAAGATAAAATTGAGACAATCCCCGGTATTGAGCTGTCGTGCGTCAATGAGCATGGAATAAATTTTCATATTGTAGGACTTTTTATCCAGCAGAATACGCCGGAATTGCAATCGCTGATACAGAAAGTTTGCGTCTGGCGTGATGAGCGTAATCATGAAATTTGTGAAAAACTTATAGAATGTGGTATCCCGATTAGTTGGGAAGAAATTCAGGCGGAATGCCCCGGTAATGTAGTAGGGCGTCCCCATATAGCTGCGGTGCTGATTCGAAAAGGATACTGTAATAACAACCAGCACGCTTTTCGAAAATACATTGGTCGGGGGAGGCCTGGATATGTTTCCAGAAGGTGTCCTTTGCCAGAAGTTTCTATTGCAGCAATTCATGCTGCGGGTGGTTTGGCAATTTGGGCGCATCCATATACGCGTGGCAGGCTGACGAATGTAAAATGCAAAGAACTAACAGCTGAGCTACAGACACAGGGGCTGGATGGAATAGAGGCGTATTATACCATGCATACGCCGACTCAAATTAATTCCGTTTTGAAAATTGCGGATGAGCTTGGGCTATTGGTCAGCGGCGGCAGTGATTTTCACGGTTCACGCATGCCGGATATTTCACTTGGAACCGGAATGGGAACCTTATGTGTGCCGAATATTTTGCTTCAAAATATCAAGAAAAAGTTAAAATCAACATTGCCGTTATTAAAATAAAAACAGCGGAAGAAAAAGAATAATTGTGTTTCTATCGAGAATTTTTTTGTTGAGATCATTTTAAGGAAAGGTTATAATGTCTGATAAAAAGGAATTGAAGCATCGGATGATGTTTACAGATACTTCTAGAGGTCGAGCGTTTGCCAAGGATCCCGGTGTGATAGAATTTAAGGGCCAATATTT
>JBAYAV010000063.1:0-10998 GCA_041669565.1 Lentisphaeria bacterium | reverse complement strand
TTTGAAACAGCCAATTATACATAATATATATTATGCGACGTTGTGTATTGTCCTTTTTCGTCCTGAAGGGGGCTTCTTTCTCTCTGATCCGATCCAGTTTTAAAAACCGCCAAATCTCTCTTTTAACAAACCTCTGGATAATCCTCATGTTAATATTTAAGCAATCAATTACCATCAATCAAGACTCAAGATGTCAATGGCAATTAAAAAAGACCCCGTATCAGACTTCCTTGCACCGACATATGATTATTGTGATGCAACAAACGTAATGTCAATACAATACGTCTTTTTTAACCAAAGCAATCATGCTGAAAAAGGAGAAATTGGTTATGCCTCAAAAAGTTGTCTCTGTCCCTAATCAATGCAATTTTACGGGTAATTAATCATTAAAACGTCACAATATGGGACAATGACAAGAATCTTCGGTGCAAGGAAGTCTGCGTATACAATAAATTTGTTTTCATATATAAAAAAACAACTAAACTTTACAGTCCTATTTTGAAATTAGAGAAAGAATTGTTAAAAAGCTTCTTTTTGGTTGTCCTTTGTTAGAAAAAGGTTATATTTTACGAAATACAATGACTTTTTTACTAAAAAAAATTCCCTTAACAAAAAAGGATTTAATAAAAAATTATGGACATTATAAATAATTTAGACGAACCCCAAAAAACGTCTGAAAAGGACGCAGATAAAAAGCCCAAAGTTGTTGAAGCTGAGATTGTTGAAGAAGAACCAAAGAACAAGAAGAAAAAAAAGTCTTCTCCAGGAGTTCCGCCCAATTCTCAGGATATTCTATCTAATTTAGGGGATATCATGAACAAATTGGGCGTAAATATGTTTCAGATGTCCGGCAATATGCCGGGTGACAACACTTCTGATACGGATGAAAAGCAGGCCTCTGCAACGCCCTCTGCGGCAAGCGTAAGCAAGAAAAGCCCCCTTCCCTCTTTGGAAATCATTAAGAAATTTTCCTATACGCCACGCCAGATACGTGATTATTTAGATCGTTATGTTATCAGTCAATCAGAAGCTAAAAAGGTATTAGCGACAGCGATTTGTGACCATTATAATCATATCCGCCGCTGTATGGAGAATCCAGAATTAAAAACAAAAGACTATGCCAAGCATAATGTCATTATGTTGGGCCCTACTGGTGTTGGCAAGACTTATTTAATGCGGTGTATTGCCCGTTTAATCGGCGTGCCTTTTATTAAGGCGGATGCGACTAAATTTTCGGAAACGGGTTATATTGGTTATGATGTTGAAGATATTATTCGAGATTTAATCAAAACGGCAGATGGTGATACTGAGTTAGCACAATTTGGTATTGTTTATCTTGATGAAATAGACAAGATTGCCGGGCATGGTTCGAGCGGAACAAAAGATGTATCCGGACGCGGTATTCAGATTAATTTATTGAAATTAATGGAGGATACGGATGTAAAAGTCATTGGTCAAACGGATATGATGGGGCAGATGCAGGCGATGATGGCAATGCAGGGTGGCAAGAAACGCGCATCCTCTATTTCTACCAAATTTATTTTGTTTATTGTGAGTGGTGCTTTTGAAAATTTATCAGAGATTGTGAGACGTCGTTTAGGCAATACTGTTATTGGTTTCAATTATGCGAACCAAAAAGAAGAGTCCGTGCCGGACAGCGAATCAAAATATTTGCATCAGGCTCAGACAGCAGACTTAGTGAAGTTTGGTTTTGAGCCGGAGTTTATTGGTCGGTTGCCTGTTCGTGTTGCATTAGATGAGTTAAGTGTTGATGATATTGAAGAAATCTTATGTACTGCCGAAAACGGTATAATGGATCAATATGTTGAATGTTTCAAGGGGTATGGGATTGAGTTAAAGCCGAGTAAGGATGCAATGCGTTTAATTGCGGAAGCAGCATCTGCGGAAAAGACAGGCGCGCGTGGTATTTTAACGGTATTGGAGCGATTGCTGCGGGAATTCAAATTTGAGTTGCCTGGAACGGGAATCAAGAATTTATCTTTATGTTCGGATTTACTGAAGAATCCGAAGGGCTACTTGCAGAAGATTTTAAAAGACAATGTATGTTCTATTCGCAAATGTAATATCGCGGAAGTGGATGATTTTGAGAAGCGGTTTTTGACAGAGTTTAGCATCCAGCTAAAATTTACCAACGAGGCGATTGCCGAATTAGTATTGCAGGCAGAAAAACAGTCCAAGACGGTGCGTGGAATTTGTGAAGATTTGTTTCGAAATTATCAACATGGACTTACCATCGTAGCGAAGAATACGGATAAAACAGAGTTTTTACTTGATGTGATAGCCGTGAAAGATCCCGATGGCTATCTTTCCGATTTAATTCGTAATAGTTTTGATCAAAAGATTGCATAATCAATAGCGTAAAATTAGGTTTCGTTAAAAATAAAAACGCCGTTGATCTTAAAAAATCTGGGGCGTTTTTTTCGTTTCGATGAATCCCATTTCTTTGCTGATAAAAGCGAAAAAAAGGAGCCGTAATCGTTTTGGGAACAGCCCAAAGGACCCACAATTTTGTTGATCTTTGTCGATTAAAATGAAAAAAAGGCTTTTATAATTTCTAAAAAATAGGCAAAGAAAATTGATTTTCAGAAAATAAGATTAAGGGGTGTTTTTTTTGTTTTTTTGGGTGGTGTTTTATATTTATTGTGTTAAATTATGGCACGCCGCAGCCATAACTTCATTATAGCTGTTTTTTTATTTAGTCAAAATACTGTAACTATATGAATTCGTTCATAGATAAAGGGATTGTGCATTGAAGGAATTTTTAAGGTTTGATCATGTCACCAAAATTTTTGGTACAACCAGAGCTGTTCATGATGTATCGTTAACGATTCATCAAGGAGAAATTTTTTCATTATTAGGCCCAAGTGGCTGCGGAAAAACAACACTTCTTCGATTACTTGCCGGATTTGAAAGTCCAGACTCAGGGAAAATTATTCTGAATGGAAAAGATATCACCGCCCTGCCTCCAAATCAGCGCAAAGTAAATACCGTATTTCAAAATTATGCCCTATTTCCGCATATGAGTCTGCGGGATAATATCGGTTTTGGGTTAAAAATGGCCGGGCGCAAAAAGGCCGAAATTAATGTTGAAGTAGACCGCATGCTCGCGATGATCCAAATGGAGGACCAAGCCGATCGGAAACCAACGCAAATCAGTGGTGGACAAAAACAGCGTATCGCTATCGCCAGAGCACTGATTATGCGTCCTCAAATATTATTATTAGATGAGCCCCTTGCTGCCCTTGATCTAAAACTGCGCCAGCGTATGTCGCTGGAATTAAGTCTAATTCATGATGAAGTCGGAATTACTTTTTTATATGTAACGCATGATCAAGGCGAAGCCATGAGCTTAAGCGACCGCATCGCCGTTATGAATAATGGCGAGATCGAGCAACTGGGTACGCCGATTGAAGTGTATGAAGCACCAAGTAGCAGTTTTGTTGCAGCTTTTATCGGTGACACAAACTTTTTTGATGCCCGTGTGCTGGAAGTCTTAAATAAAGACTACTCCCGGGTTAAAATTATGGGCATAAAATTACCCCCCCTGCTTTGCTATAATGATAAGCAAACAAAACGGGGAGATATGATTCACTTTAGTATCCGCCCAGAAAAATTCCAAATATCAATAAATCGTCCGCAGGTAAGCAGTAAATATAATATTTTGCAAGGCACCATTGAAGACATTATTTACCAAGGAGACCATACGCGTTATTGGGTTAATATTGGTGAGGATTGGAAAATAGCGATAACACGTCAGCATACGCGTTTTATGCTGGATGAGAAAGCGCTGAACTGGAATGATAAAGTTTATATCTACTGGCTTGCCGATGATGGCTATATGCTAGAACATTACAGCGCAAAAGATGAAGATTTAGTAGAAGAGCCCCCACAAGTTATTGGTGAAGAAATAACAGGAAAGGACCAAGAAGAGCCATGTAAAAGCAATAAAGAATCCGTTCTTTCCAGTACAATAAAAAAATCGCAGAATGGGAGCAGCAGCAATGGCTAAAAAACATATCTTTTCCAAAAAACGTATTTTTGGAGAGTTTTCCCTAAGCTTTCCGTCAATGCTATGGCTGATTATCTTTTTTTTAATTCCGACATTGATTATTTTTGCCATTGCGTTTAAGCCGGCAGATCCGTTGGGTGGAATCGGTTCAGGGTGGACATTTCAGACGATTCTAGCACTAAAAAATCCGAATTATCCACAGATTATTTGGCGGACGATTTGGATGAGTTGTGTTACAACCTTTTTTACCTTAGCTCTGGCGATTCCAATTGCGTATCATATTGCGCGAATTCCTCCCGGACGGCGGGATTTTATTTTGTTATTGACGATTGTGCCTTTTTGGACGAGCTTTTTAATTCGCATTTTTGCGTGGAAAGCCGTCTTACATCCAGAAGGCCTATTAAAACACGCACTTGTTTATTGTCATCTGATTTCACCAGAAACACTGTTGTTATATCGACCGGAGGCCGTTTTGTTGGTCATGATTTACACGGAGCTTCCTTTTGCGATTCTGCCGCTTTATGCCGCCGCCGAAAAATTTGATTTTTCATTATTAGAAGCGGCTTTAGATTTAGGAGCGAGCCGGTTACGGGCTTTTTTTAATGTCTATATTCCCGGCATTTGGAATGGATTATTATCCGCATGCTTAATGGTTTTTATTCCGAGCATCGGAAGTTATGTTATTCCGGATGTTGTCGGCGGCACCGATTCGATGATGCTGGGCAATATCATCGCTCAGCGAATCTTTGTAGAACGGAACTTGCCGCATGCAAGCGCTTTGTCCACAATTTTAATTTTGGCGATGCTTATCCCCCTTCTTTTCTTTCTGAAAGGCAAGAAAAATAAAGTCGGTAGAATAAAAAAATCAACGAGGGGGATAGAATAACATGATAAAAAAGAGTAAAATTCCCGGCATAATCACATGGCTGGTGTTGTTATTTTTCTATTTGCCGATTATTTTATTAGTGGTAAATTCGTTTAATTTATCGCGTACAGGCGGCAGTTGGGACGGCTTTACTTTAAAGTGGTATGCCAAATTATGGAATGCTAAATATGTTTGGACGGCATTAAAAAACACCCTTTTTGTGGCGTTCTTTGCAACGATTATTTCAACGATTATAGGAACAACCGCAGCATTCGCCCTCCATCTTTATAAGGGCAAATTTCAAAAAACGCATTATTGTCTTATTTATACACCATTGGTCATTCCCGAGATTCTGTTGGGAATTAGCCTGCTGCTTTTTTTCGTTTCTGTAAAAATTGATTTGGGGTTCACCACAATGATCATCGCGCACGTTACTTTTTGCGTTAGTTATGTGACCATGGCAGTGCTGTCCCGATTACAGGATTTTGACATGACGATTCTTGAAGCATCGCGTGATTTAGGCGCAAATACTTGGCAGTCTACCACCCATATTCTTCTTCCAATGGTCATGCCTGGTATGCTTGCCGGTGCCCTTTTAGCAATGACACTGTCGGTTGATGATTTTGTTATTTCGTTCTTTGTTGCAGGCCCCGGCTCTACAACGCTGCCCATTCAGATATATAGTATGATAAAGCGCGGATCAATGCCGCTAATTAATGCGCTTTCCACACTTCTTCTTTCCGTGACTTTTTTAATGATTTTAGTTTTTCAAATACTCACGAAACACAAAAAGAAACAAAGTGTCTTAAATGTTGAATAATAATCTAAAAAAAGCTGTAATACCAGCTGCCGGATTAGGAACGCGAATGTATCCGGCAGCAAAGATGATCAAAAAAGAACTTTTCCCAATTATAACGCCCGATGGAATTTGTCAGTGTCTTCTACAGCGAATCCTAGAAGAAATCATCGACGCGGGCATCCAAGAAATTTTATTAATTATAAAACCGTCAGACTTGCCGTTGTTTCAAAAATTTTTCGCGCCGCTTTCCGCAGAAATAGCATCTCACCTTTCCGAACAATCACTAAATGAGTGTAAAAAACTGGAAAAAATGGGAGAACGAGTTCATTTTGTTTTTCAGACAGAACAACTGGGATTCGGGCACGCTATCTATACGGCTAAAGACTGGTGCAATAAGGAGCCGTTTCTATTGGTTCTCAGCGATCATATCTATAAATCGAATAATAGCCTGAGCTGTGCAAAACAACTGATAAACAGCTGGCAAGAATATCCGGATTCCAGCATGGCCAGTTTTTATCCGGTTTCCAAAGACAACGTTAAGCATTATGGTACTGCTAGTGGTGATTGGCTCGACTCAAAAAAGTCTGTGTTTCGCTTAAATCAATTTGTAGAAAAACCAACCCCCGAATTTGCTGCTGAAAACTTGAGAATGGACTCGGTGCCTAAAAATCACTTCTTGTGCGTGTACGGACAATATATTCTTTCCGCTGAAATCTTTGCTATTCTACAAAAACAAATAAAACAAAACCAAAAAATTCACGGTGAATTTCAATTAACCACCGCAATGAATGAACTGGTCCAAAAAAACAAATTCTTGGGTTACTGCGTAAAAGGCCAGCATTATGATATCGGACAACCACTGAATTATTTGAAAAGTATTGCTCAATTTGGCCAAATTGTGTAATCTTATTCTTAACGCATGAAATCAAATCGTCTTTGCTTAAGAAAGTATTTTATGAGAACTGTATTTACATTCAAAAATAAACGCCATATGCCAAAATTTTTTGCATGGTGCGCCGCTCTAATACTTAAACTTATTCGAATGACCTTTCGTGTGAAAATTATAGATCCGCATCATTACCGGACTACGGATACGCCCTTTATCGGTGCCCTTTGGCATAATCGGCTGTTATTTGCCCCCTCGCTGGGAGGACGTTCTTTCTGCCGTCGAATCTCCGTTCTAATCAGTTCATCACGAGATGGTGAATACATCGCCACGATTATTAAATTTTTTAACATCGAGCCAGTACGGGGGTCTTCCAGCCGCGGCGGCTTAAAAGCACTTCTCGATTTATTAAAAGAATTAAAAAAAAGGCGTAGCACTATTATTACAGTAGATGGTCCACGCGGTCCACGTTATGTTTTACATCAGGGAATTGCGATGCTTGCCTATAAAAGCGGTTTGCCTGTTGTTCCAATTATGATTAATTCTCCCAATCACTGGACGCTGAAAAGCTGGGACCGGATGCAAATACCAAAGCCTTTTTCAAAAATTTATTTCATTTTAGGAGATCCCATTGTTTGGCATCCGGATGATACCATGGATGGTTTTACGGAAAAGATTCGGACGGCGCTTCTTGCCATAACCAAATATGATCAAATGGAGCCCGAGAAGCATGTCTAATCTTCAGGTTAATAAATATCAGCAGGAAGCGATTCATACCCTCGAGGGCCCCCTGCTTTTGCTTGCGGGTGCCGGGAGCGGCAAAACAACTGTCATTATTCATCGGATGGTAAATTTAATTAAGCATGGTGTGGATCCCAAGCATATTTTAGCTGTCACGTTTACGAATAAGGCAGCCAAAGAGATGCGTGAACGAATGGCTGCCATTCTTGGAAAAGAAACCGCAAAATATCTTACGATAAGCACCTTTCATTCTTTTTGTGTTCGCATTTTGCGCCGCAATATTCAGGTTCTTGGTTTTAGCAAAAATTTCAGCATCGCCACAGATAATTACCGCAGCGGCTTAATGCGTGAAATTATGACCGAAAAACAAATGATTGGTTCTGGGTATGATCCTAGTGGATGGCTGTATATAATCGGGCTCGCGAAAGCGAATCTTGAGGGTCCGGAAGATCTAAAGAAAAAACAGATCGGCTATGCTGAAGAAATAGCCATAGCCTATCGGCGTTACCAAGAACGCATGAAACAGATGGATATGATAGACTTTGATGATATGCTTACGCTTACGGTAAAGTTATTACAGGAAAATCCGAATATTCTGGAGGGATACCAAAAAAAATACACGTATCTGACCATTGATGAATACCAGGATACAAATACCGCACAGCTTCGATTAATGGTATTGCTTGCCGGAGATCAGCATAATATTGCGGTCGTTGGAGATGATGACCAATCTATTTATGGCTGGAGAGGGGCTAATATAAAAAATATTTTAGACTTCGAGAGTTATTTCCCGGGCGCAAAAGTCATTCGTTTGGAGCAAAATTACCGCTCATCGAATACCATTCTGAAAGCAGCAAATGCCCTAATCGGTAAAAATAGCGCTCGACGAGAAAAGAATTTATGGTCGGAACAGGGTGAAGGCGAAAAGATTAAGCTGATATGCTGCCGTACCAGTACCGAAGAAGCAGATTTTGTGGCTAAATATGTGCGTGATATTTGTGCTAACAAAAATTGGAGTGACGTGGCTGTTTTGTTTCGCTCTAATATGCAGGCTCGACTTTTAGAAGAAAAATTTCGAAAGGCGCGTGTGCCGTATATATTAATTGGCACGGATTCTTTTTATCAGACCAAAGAAGTGATGGATTCGCTGAGCTTTTTACAAGCAGTTCAAAATCCAGAAAATGACCTAGATTTTCTACGAATCGTCAATACTCCGACCCGCGGTATCGGTGATACTACGATTGAGCATTTGCGTAATTATCGCGATATCACCAAAAATAATATTCAAGAAATAGCCTCTTCACCAGTTGTCCTCAATGAATTACCGCCAGAATCAGCCAAATCACTAACAAATTTTATGAAGATCTTAACAAAATATCGCCGCATATTCGCAGAGCCCGGACAACTTTATAGAAAAGTATCAGAATATTATGGCGAATTAAAATATATGGAAAGCATGGGACGGATGTATAAACCGCGCGAAAATGCCCTAAAACGCCGCGATAATGTTCTGGAATTTCTAAATACACTGCAGGAATTCGAAAATCATAATCCAGGAAACTGTACTCTGCAACAATACCTGGATTTGTTTACACTGCGTGATGCAATGGATAAACAGGAAAAAGGAAAAGATACTCAGGAAAATGCAGTGACGCTTATGACGATTCATGCCTCAAAAGGCCTGGAATTTAAACAAGTCGTTATTGTCGGATTGGAACAGGGTATATTCCCTCATGAGCGTGCTTTGCAAGAAGGCAATGAGGAAGAAGAAAGACGCCTTTGTTATGTGGCAATTACGCGTGCAAAACAACAATTAATACTGACATATTCTCAGAAACGCCGACTAAAAGGCCGCGTTAAAATCATGATACCATCTAAATTCTTAAATGAGATCCCAGATAAATATATGGAATTGCTCAAACCGGAAAACGTTTTTAAACCGGTTGAACAAAATAAAATCCATGACTTCTTAAATATGCTGAAAAACGACAATGACTGATTTTAATTTTTCACGCAGGCGCTTCCATGAAATTCGTGATAATTTTTCAAATTAATTATTTTACCGGGCTTTGCCCACGGACAACAGCCTAATTCAGAAGGAAGCATCCCCTGAGAAAAACAAAGTGACAAAATATTCGTCAATTCTTTTACGACATAAAGTTTTTCACTGCCTTCTCCTGTAGACTCCATGATTTCCTTTGGAAAAGAAATGATTTCAGGACAGGAATCCTGAGCACCATTCATGCAGATTGTTTGAGACAAAGCCGTATGTACATCACAGGGAACAATGCCTTTGGTGCGTACAGCATGGACACATTGCCATAACTTATTTCCATGAGTATAATTCATAGCACCATAGTCTTCCATATGTCCGTCGTTGTAACGCACAAAATAATGTCCGTCAAGCTCTCCGATAATGGTTGCTTTTTCAAATTTATAATTGATAATAGGCCCTAGTGTAAAAGACACGGCATGGGATACGTAAAATAAAATATCGACATCATCTTCGGTTTTGCAGCGCAGTGCTGCGGTGTCATAATTTGTTATGGGATTTGCCCGATATAATTCTGCTTGTATTTGCAGTGGCTTAATTGCCGTATTCGATGTTTTTCCTAATAGATACAGCATATTATGCAAATGATGCGCATTCGCATTATTAACAGGGCTGTCTAACACCCAATCACCCTTTGCATTTTTTTGGCAACCAGCCCAGTTATTGCGCGTATAATATTTTTGATTGCGGGGCCATAATACGATATTTTTAAATTGAATGGGCCGGCCAAATTTTCCGGCAATAATATCTTGTTTTAACTTTTGAGTTACCGCAGCAAAAGAATGCTGATAACCAATCGCAGCAAACCCCTTCGCGTTTTCTTCGGCATTAGCTAAATCAAGGCCATCCTGAATAGTCGCTGTCAGCGGTTTTTCACACAAGACATTCGAACCATGGGCGAGCGCTAATTTTGAAAAAGGCACATGAAATTGTATCGGTGCAGAGATAACGACTAAATCCGCGTTGTGTTTTGCATAAAATTCTTCTAATGTGGAGAAACAAGGTACTCCGAGTGATTCTAGTTCTGAAAAACGATCGGAAAGTTTAGCGGTCGGATCTATGATTCCAACAAGTCGTACATTTTTGTCGGTCGCATGATCCAGCATTTCATTTAAATAGCCCCTGCCATATCCATTTATTGCTGTTAAAGCAACTGTTATTTCTTTTTCCATTTTTTTATTTTTCTTTCTGTAAAACACTTTTGCGAAGAAAACGATCTACTATTTTTACCGCATTATTGCAATAAGATCATCCTCATGAAAGGATTTTCAATAACGAATAACACAGGTAAATAAGCCAAACAACTAAATTACAATTCTGTCATTATAATAATTTGGACACCGGATAATCTTTTATGACGGGCTTAATTGCTTTTCCGAGCCAATCAATTGAGCGGGCAAGCTGGCGCATGTTATTGATGGCTTCTTCATCCTTTTTTACATCGCCTTTTTCCAAGCCAAAGCCCATATTCCAGTATGTGGAACCAGGAATAATCATCTGAGACATTTGAAACATATGGTTAATGGAATCAAATGTCGGCAATGCCCCGCCACGGCGAACGGCAATAACAGCAGCACCGATTTTGCCGGCAAAAGAACTCCCATTTACTAAAGCTACATACCCC
>JBAYAV010000062.1:0-11051 GCA_041669565.1 Lentisphaeria bacterium | reverse complement strand
CTTAAAATGGCAGCAGCAATTGCCGCCTGGCACAGCAAAGCGCGCAACGGCGGAGCCTGCACCGTAGACTATACTCTCGCCTGCTATGTCACAAAACCAAAACACGTGCGTGCTGGCACAGTAACAATTACCCACCAAAAGACAATTAAAATCAAGCCCGAACTGCCCCCAACAAGGCCATAATTAAACTAAAATTAGCAGAATAAAAATAGTTCGGATATGTTAAAGCCATCGATCTCACACCCCACAAAAAAAATAGGCCGTAAATAAGATTCAAGCGAGATAAATTTCCGCTAAAAAGCTCTATCTTTTCCAAAAAATATTTTCTTTCTGTTGCCTATTTAAACAACCTTCAATAATATCTGAATAGAAATCGAACTGTTTGTCTTCAAAAGCGGACTTTCGATGGGGAAAAGGCCTTGCTGAATTTGTGCCATCAGAGTCCTTTTCTCTTTTTTGGGATAAGTGAGAAAAGCTTATTTAAAGATATTTTCCCTTCTGCATCATAATCGGTAATCACGGCACAGACTAATTTTTTTTGATCTCGTTGTTTCGGCCAAATTTTCAATGCGTCAAACGGAAAACAAGACGTTTTTTTCGTTTTAATGAAACTGATATCTTGCTTTATGAATAACAATAAAAACTCCATTTCATAATGTATTTTCACAAAAACTGTTTTTTTTTCGTGTATTTCTGGATATTTTCCTTTTTTTCCCAATAAAAATTGTTCTTTGTTCGTTTTATTAAAACACAGCTCATCTATTTTATAAGGTTTTTTCCAGTGCATTTTATCTTAAAATATTTTTCTACCCTTCCAGTTTTATTTTTTCTTCTTTTTCTTTGCAATTCATGCTCTACGGACAAACGTCTTGCCAATTTAGAAAAAGACACATTCGAAAATCTAACGAATGTGCAGAAAAAAATATTCCCCAAAAACCAACCTGAAGATATTAATATCACGAAATATAAAAATTTTTCATCCGACTCAAAACTAATTGAGAATGGAGTTGTAAAATTAAATCTTCGCAAAGCATTAAAAATTGCGGCATCTTACAGCCGCGAATACCAAACTACCAAAGAGTCTCTTTTTGAAACTGCTCTCAGCCTGAAGAATGCCCAACATTCGTGGGATTGGAACCCCGGAAACAACCTTTCCAGCATTCTTAATATCAACCAGGATCCATCCTCCACGATTGGCACCGCCGATGGCGACCTGTCTATTTCAAAACGTTTTTTATCTGGCGCGCGCTTAACTGCAGCGATCGGAATGGATACCCTACGCTATTTCAGCGGTGACCACACCGTCAACATTTCCAGTTTGGCAAATCTTACCATCACCCAGCCACTGTTAGCCGGATATGGCACTGAAATCAATCGAAATGCCCTGACAAGTGCTGAACAAAATCTCATCTATGCCCTGCGTAGTTATGTCCGCTCCCGCGAATCTCTTTTAATCGATATTGCCAATAAATACTACGCCATCTTGAACGCGGAAGACGCCCTCGAAGTCGGAAAGCTGAATTTAGCCAGCGTGACGTCCTCAATGGAACGCTCCAAAGCCATTGCCGAAGCTGGCCGAGTCGATCCATTTCAGGTTGACCAAGCGCGACAAAGTGTTCTCAGTGCCGAAAGCAGTATGGTATCCCTGAAAGAAAATCTGCAAAGTACAAAAGATGAATTAAAAACGACATTAGGACTGCCACTTGAGCTTGAAATTGAAGTTGACCCCAAAGACTTACTGGTGCTACGCCAACAAAAATTGCCAGAACCACCCATGTCTTTTGAAGAAGCCGTAAAAATTGCATTAAACAATCGTTTAGATTATGCTAATATTTGTGACCGGTTAGAGGATGCGGCCCGTGCTGTACGCATTGCTGGGGATGCCATGCGTGCCAAACTGAACCTCACCGCCAAAGCTAGTGCCGGCAGTATTACCGCATCGCGATTAAAACATATTGAGTTAAGCAACGCTGATTTTTCAATCGGTTTGGATGCAGACTTGCCCTTTGATCGGACGAGTGAATCTATTGCTCTTCGAGAAGCGCAGATTTATTTTGAACAGCATAAACGCGTCATTATTGAGCAGCATGACAGCATCATAGCCTCCCTTCGTTCTGTTTGGCGGCAGCTTATTTCTTATCGTCAGAATTACAAGATTCAGCAAATCAGTGTTCGTCTTGCCGAAAAGCGTGTGGAAAGCACGAAGCTTCTTTTTGAAGGCGGCCGGATTAATATTCGTGAATTACTGGAAGCGCAAGATGATTTAAGCAGTGCCCGTAATTCATTAACCCAAGCCCTCGTCAATCATCGTTTAGGCTGGCTGCGTCTTTTATATCAGCTGGAACAGCTTCCGGTTGAAGCAAAAACCCTTTGGTCCAACACCCTTGATGTATAATCAAACATTCTTTCATTCTCATATTCAGGATAACTTTTCATGAAACAGTTCACTCTTCTTCTACCCTCCTTTTTCGTTTTTATGCTCCTTCTGTCCTCCTGCAAAAAAAAGTCTGAGGGCATTCAGCAAAGCACCTATACTGTGCACAAAGGCGAATTTGCTATAACCGTTTTAGAAAATGGCAATTTAGAGACATCGGTATCCAACGATATTGTTCAAAAGGTCGGCAGCAATGTAAAAATTTTAGAAATTGTTGAGGAAGGCACCACCATAACTCCCGAAGATGTAAAAAACAAGAAGGTATTAATTAAATTTGATTCCAAGGATGTAGAGGATCTTGTTTATGAGCGGACATCCCAACACGAAAATGCCGTTGAGGCGCACACCCAAGCAGAAGGCAATCTTAGCATTCAAAAAAGCGATAATGACACCAGTATCCGCAGCGCCGAGCTTGCGGTTCTTTATGCGAAAAACGATCTCCGCAAACTAGTCGGCGACAAGCTGGCGGAAAAATACAGCGAAAAGAAGCCCGATGATATTCCTGGTATTTTAGAAGATCCGGATTTAGGCGGCCAAGTGCGCCAAGACCTCACCAACAACTCCAGCGATATCGAACTCGCTCAAATCCGGCTAAATCGCGCCGAGCAAAAACTTGAATACACCCACAAACTCTACGCCAAGCAGTTTGTCAGCAAAAACGAGCTCGAAACCGATGAATTAGAAGTCGAATCCCAAAAGAAAACCCTTATAACCACCAAAGGAAAATATAAAATTTACTGCAGCTACGACTTTATTACGCAATTTTACAAAACATGGTCGTCGGTTCTGGAAGCAGAAGAAAAACTCGTCCGCGCCAAAGCCGTTGCAAACTCCCGCCTCGTTTCCTCCGAAGCTGCGCTGCGTTCCAAAAAACAAAATCTACTGCGCTCGGAAAAACGCCTGAACGAAGCACAAGAAATGCTGGATGCCTGCACCGTTTATGCAACAGCGCCCGGACTTGTGGTCTACCAGTCTCCCCCGCGCTGGATGAATTCAGGACCCATTCGCGCCGGCGTCGAAACACGGAATCGCCAAACCATCATCAAACTGCCCGATTTACATAAAATGACCGTCGAAATCAATGTCCACGAAGCTCAAATTGATCTGATCAAAAAAGAACAGCCCGCTATTATTTCAGTAGATGCTATTGCCGAAAAAAAGTTCATCGGAAAAGTATTATCACGGGCAATCCTTCCCAGTGCACAAAACCAATGGCTTAATCCAGATTTAAAAGTATATAAAACCATCATAGCCTTTGATCAATATTTTCCAAACCTAAGACCCGGTATGAACGCAACCGTTGAAATCATCATTGAAAAATTAAAAGATATCTTGTTTATTCCCTGCCAAGCCGTTAAAACGGACGAGAAAAATCATCACTACTGCTTTAAAAAGGACGGCACGCCTGTTCGCGTTGAACTTGGCAAAAACAACCGCATCTATGTTGAAATTACCAAAGGGCTGAAACAAGGCGACAAAGTTCTCCTCGCACCACCAGAACTTCCGAAAACAATCGGAAAAGAAAAGGAAAAGCAAATTGCGCCCCCAGAGGATTCTATGCCACCACCACCGGGAGAAATCTAAATGACTTCCTCCGAACACCAAAGTCCTTTTGTCATCCAGACAAAAGATCTTGTCAAATCCTTCCAAATGGGCGACACAACCGTTACGGCACTTAAGGGAATTTCCTTTTCCCTCGCCCATGGCGAATACCTGTCTATTATGGGAACATCCGGTTCTGGAAAGTCGACATTACTGAATATTCTCGGTTGTTTGGACACGCCCACTTCCGGCGAATACAGGCTCGATGGGCAAAATGTCTCCAAAATGAATGACACCCAACTCAGCGCGGTTCGTCGACAGAAGTTCGGCTTTATTTTTCAGTCTTTTAATTTAATTGCGCAGCTTTCCGTTCTTGAGAATATTGAGGTGCCGCTTTTTTACCAGGGATGTCCGGAGCATGAAAATCGTCAGCGTTCTTTAAAGCTGGCAAAAATGGTTGGACTCGGGCACCGCATTAACCACCGCCCTACCGAATTATCCGGCGGACAGCGCCAGCGCGTGGCCATTGCCCGCGCCCTCGCCAATCAGCCGTCATTGATTTTTGCCGATGAGCCCACCGGCAATCTAGACAGCACCACGGGAGAAGAAATCATGACAATCCTGGACGATTTAGCACAACAGGGGCGTTCCATCATTCTTGTCACCCATGAAGACAGCATTGCCAAACACGCTCAGCGTGTTATTCATCTACTCGATGGCAATATCTACACAGACAAAACACAGCAAGTCCAAATAAAATAAGCACCGCGGTCTTTTTTTTATGTATAATTATTTTTTTAAATTAAAGCGAGTTGTAAAATTAGGCATCCGGAGTCTGATTGAGCACAAATTACGCAGTCTTTTGACCGCCTTAGGCATCATATTTGGTGTCAGCAGCGTAATTGCCATGTTGGCAATTGGCGAAGGTGCCAGCTATGAAGCGCGGCAGCAGATCAAAAGCATGGGTAGTCATAACATTATTGTAAAATCCAGAAAGCCGGGACAATCCATGTCGTCTTCCCAAGAAACTCAACGTTTAAGTTCCTATGGCATAACGTATGAAGATGTTATACGAATACATACTCTTTTCCCCGATATTCAAATTCGTATTCCGGCTCGAAAAATTCAGGCCGATATCCGCCGCGGTTCCATTCGTTTACCCGGCAGTATCATTGGCACAATCCCCTGGTTTTTAAAACAGTCTCCGCTGCGCATTAAAACGGGGCGTTTTATAAACGACAATGATATGGATTCGGTCAGCAACGCA
The DNA here is from genome assembly GCA_041669565.1 of Lentisphaeria bacterium. Classification (GTDB taxonomy): domain Bacteria; phylum Verrucomicrobiota; class Lentisphaeria; order Oligosphaerales; family Oligosphaeraceae; genus JBAYAV01. Next base: position 5,808 of record JBAYAV010000062.1, on the reverse strand, counting down.
GCTGTTCTCAGTGAGCAAACTGCGAAAGCTCTTTTTCCTCTCGATTATCCAATTGGGCAAAATATTTATCTCGGCAGTCAAATTTACGAGATTGTAGGAATTGTATCCGACCAAAAGGCCAAAACACAAGCCAAGCAAGGCACGTCCAAAAAAGATATCTTCGAGGTCTATATCTCAATTACAGCTGCAAAAAAACGCTTTGGAGAAATTATTGTAAAACGCGATACCGGAAGTTTTTCAATGGAAAAAGTAGAACTGCATCAACTCACCCTGACCGCTGATACTGAAGACAACGTCCTGCCGATCTCAACGGCCGTTCGTTCTGTTCTGAAGTACTTCCATAAAGAAAACGACTTTGAAATTGTGATCCCGCTGGAATTACTGAAACAGGCCGAAAAGACGAAACGCATTTTCAGTATTGTTTTAGGGAGCATTGCAGCTATCAGCCTACTTGTCGGCGGAATTGGCATTATGAATATTATGCTGGCTAGCGTCACCGAGCGCACCCGTGAAATTGGCATTCGTCGTGCTCTTGGCGCCACCCGTGGAGATATCACGATACAGTTTCTAACCGAAGCACTACTACTGTCCATTGCCGGCGGCATCCTTGGCGTTGCCCTCGGTGTCACTGTACCGATCATTATTTCGCATTTTACCAAACTTACAACGATTATCCAATTAAATTCTTTGATTCTCGCCTTTTCTTTTTCCGTTTTCACCGGAATTGTATTCGGTATTTATCCCGCGACACGCGCGGCGGCGCTTTCGCCTATCGAAGCTCTGAGATATGAATAAAAAAAGTCCATTTTTATGTTTTGTCTTTGTTTTTGGAAGCCTTTTCAGTAGTATTTTTGCTTCCGAGACACAACTTTTTTCTCAACGCGACTTTTCAGACTGGCAGCCCAAAACCGCATCCTTTTCGAAAAACAGTCCTCTAGAATTGCCCCTGAATCTTCCCACTGAGACAAAATTTTTCACTCCAGAAGCATCCCATTTTATAACCAATGCAGATGCAACTCATATTGATTTTGATTTCCAAATTCCAAAAAGCTGCCCCACCGAAGCCCGCATCACTATTTATGCCATCGATGACGACTTTCTGTGGTGGCAAATAACCCAACCGCTCGCCCCGCATATCCGCATTCCTATTTACGGACAAGACGCTGCAAAACAATGGAAACCACGCGGGCATTTCCGCACCTGGAATACTTATACCCCACAACACATTCAAACAATCGGATTTATTTTTGGCCTGGAATACAAAGCAAAAAAAAACTGGACAGGTTCCGTATTCCTGAATAAAATAAGCGTTTTGAATTGCCCAGAACTATCCGAACAAAAAATATTCACACAATTTAATCAAACGCCAAAAAGCCCTACGGTCGGAGAAAAGATAGAGCTCTCTTTTAACTTCACCCCAAAAATAACCACGCCATTTAATCCGAAGGAAATCCAAATTCAGGCCGTCCTGCAACGCCCCGACAAACAACTAGAGTCAATCCGCTGCTTTTATTACGAGGATTTTTTATATAACCCGAAAGAATGGGATAAAACAAAATGCCTGACACCCTACGGAGCGCCCACATTTAAGCTCCGCTATACTCCCGTTATTCCAGGATCCTATCAGCTCTCTTTTCATATCCTGCACCGCGACAAAGAAAAACAAACGATCCAAGGGCCATCGATTGAAGTTCAAGACGCCAGTCCGCCTTTTCACGGTTATGTGCAATGCGAACCAAAAGACAATATTTTTCTGCAATATGAAGACGGCACGCCCTTTTTCGGTCTCGGAATGAATGTCCGCTCTCCTTTCGACAATCGCTATAAAGACATCGCTCCTTATTCACAATGGCAAAATATGGGCCTGGCAGCTTACGATACTCTATTTGCCAAATATCACAAAGTCGGCATTAATGTAGTTGAAGTATGGATGAGTTCATGGTGGCTGGCACTGGAGTGGATTCCCGATGCACCCGGATTTCATGGCGTCGGGCATTATAATCAATATCGCGCCTGGATGCTGGATCATATTCTTCAGCTTGCCGAAAAATATAACATCTACCTTATTCTGGTATTAAACAACCACGGTAAATTTGGGATGGCATTTGACTCTGAGTGGGATCGAAATCCATACAATATGAAAAATGGCGGCTTCCTTAATAAATGCCAAGAATACTTTACCGACAACCGCGCCAAAACGGCTTTTAAAAACACCGCCGATTATATTGTTGCCCGCTGGGGCTACAGCCCCAATATTTTATGCTGGAAACTTTTTACAGAAGTAGACTTAACTGGCCCGAACATGAATTACTACCATCACCCCAGCGTCGCGGCGTGGCACCAGGAAATGGCCCGCTATCTGCATAAAATTGACATCAACCACCATCTCGTTACCACTCACTGGATGCTCGGCTATTATAAAATTAACCACCGTATTGCCGTTCTTCCCCAACTGGACGTTTTGACAACCGATGCCTATTATATGGAGGATGGCAATAGCGAATCCATTGTAGACATGCTGCATGCCGGCACAAAAAAAGCCGCCGAAGAATGGCACAAGCCACTTATTATCACTGAATTCGGTGGCTCTTCCTATGCGGATAATATGGGTAATTTGACCAAACAGATCGAATTAGGGCTCTGGACGGGCCTTTTTGATCAGGCTGCCATCCTTCCGATGTATTGGTGGTTTGCCCTCGTGGAGGACAAAGATTTATATCATTACTATACCGCAATTCACAACTATGCTTCCACAGAAGACCGTCGAAATATGACGACTCGCTTTTTCTCGTTTACGTCCAACAGCCATCCACTATCGATCCATGAAATGCGCAATAACGACCGGATTCTTGTCTGGATTTATGACCCTGTATTTTTCTATACATCCGATGAAAATACGCGGCCGCAAATCATTCAAAGTAGCACTTGCGGGATCACCGCGCCGCCAGCCGGCAATTATCAGCTAGAATACTGGAACACAAGCACGGGCAATATTATAAAAAAAGAAAATATTACAGTTGCCAATCATCAAGAATCCTTAAAATTGAATATTCCCGCTTTCACCCGATCGATTGCCGCTAAAATCACCCTAGAAAAATAAAATCAAATCCATGTAATGAAGACCTCACCATTGAAAAGAAGTCTTCATTACCAACAAAAAGCATTTGATAAAATGAAAATACGATCGATTTTATAGACGATCGTATCAAATTTATTGTTTCTATACTACATATACTAAATTATATATCCGTACTCGTTTGACGAAGGACATTCTATCAAATATATTAATAACAAATGATGGAAAAAATAAAATCAAATCCATGTAAATCCAGAAATGGTATCATTCGACTGATGCCGCGGAAGAATGTTTTTCCTATCCAAAACTTTACGCTGGGGGTTTACACCAGTTTAAATCAGGAATTATTAGACTATCATATCCATGAAAACTTTTCGGAGCTCGTTTTTATTACAAATGGTTCCGGCGTTCACGAGATAGCGGGGCGTTCCTATCCCATTGTTACGGGGGATGTCTTTTTAGTTTTGGGTAATGAGTCCCATTGTTATTCAAAAGGCAACGGCTTATCATTAGTTAATATTGTGTTTAATTGGGAAGAATTAGGCATCCCGAAACTTGATCTTGGGCAAATAACGGCATTTCAGAGTCTTTTTATTATTGATCCCACCAATGTCAATCTAAATCGTTTTGACAATCGTTTCCGTGTCACACCCGATGATTTTAATAGCATCCTGCATTTAATTCATAAATTGGATCATCTTGTCAATCACCAGCAGAAAAGTGCGGGGGTACGATTTAGGGCCATGACTTATTTTATTGAAATAGTCACCCAACTTTTTGAGATTTATGAACGAAATACGGATCATAATTTTATTACCACAATTCCGCACCGTCTTGGTGCTCTAGTAGCAATGCTGGAGCGCGATTACACGAAAAACATCACGATAAAAACCATGTGCCAAAAAATCGGGATGTCTTATGCTACTCTGTTTCGTAAGTTTAAATATTATTACCATGATTCGCCTATTAATTATTTAACCAATCAGCGTCTCAGGCATGCCAAAGAATTATTATGCGAATCACCCCATTTATCCATAAGCGAGATCTCTTATCAGGTCGGCTTTTTAGACAGTGCTTATTTTTCACGAAAATTTAAAAACCGCTATCATTTTTCGCCCTTCCTTTATCGCAAAAATTTTAATAAAAGCAAAAAGAAACAGAGCGACGATTAATTCGCCCCATTTCACCTCTTCCTGAAACAATTAATACAATTCATATTCCATAACTTCTTTTTTCCTTCCGATTATTCCACAAGCACAAAACCATTCTGCGCTGCTTCCACAAAACAGAGAAGTACAAAACATTTTACAAAAATATAAAATGCCCTTGCATACATCAAGAAAAGAATTATAGTATATATTTGGTTTTTATTTTGCCCTTTTTAGATCCCAATAAATGCCATTTAAGTTTTTTATTCAAAATAAGTACGTCCTTTTCTTTCATTCTATAATAAGGAGAATTTTATATTATGGCCAAGTCCTTCAATGTCGCCGTCGTCGGCGCAACAGGCGCCGTTGGTGTCGAAATGCAAAAGACACTAGAAAAACGCAATTTTCCAATCCGATCCCTGCGACTTCTTGCTTCAAAAAGATCCGCTGGGAAAAAAATGACCTGCTGTGGAAAAGAAATTACTGTTGAAGAACTCACCGAAAATTCTTTTCATGACATCGACATCGCCCTCTTCAGTGCCGGTGGCGATATCTCGAAAAAATTTGCGCCGATTGCCGCGAAAGCAGGAGCTGTCGTCATTGATAATTCAAGTGCTTTTCGCATGGATGACAGCGTACCGCTGATTGTTCCAGAAGTCAACCCTGAAGATGTCAAGCTGCACCACGGCATTATTGCCAACCCGAACTGCACCACCATTATCATGCTGGTTGCAGTAAAACCGCTCTATGATCTATCGCCGGTTAAACGCATTATCGTAAGCACCTACCAAAGTGCCAGCGGAGCCGGCGCCAAAGGAATGGACGAACTAGTTCACCAGACACAGGATGTTCTTAATGGCAAAGAACCAAAGCCGCATTTCTTCCCCTATCCTTACGCATTTAATCTCTTTAGCCACAATACCACCATTGGTGAAAATGGCTATAATACCGAAGAAATGAAAATGGTCAATGAGACACGTAAAATTCTCCATGACGACAAAATTCTGGTCTGCCCCACTTGCATTCGCGTGCCAGTTCTCCGCTCTCATGCAGAATCCATTATCATCGAGCAGGAACGCAAGGTCAGCCTTGAAGAGGCCCTGGAGGCCTTGAAAAAAGCACCCGGCACCACGATTGTCAATGATGCAAAAAACAACCACTTTCCGATGCCGTGTGAAAGCAATAATCAGTACAACGTGCTTATTGGCCGTGTGCGTTTTGATTTAAGTTGCGACAACTCCCTAGCATTCATGGTTTGCGGAGATCAGCTTCTCAAAGGCGCGGCTTTGAATGCCGTCCAAATCGCCGAATTGCTCTAATTCAATCATCTCGAATCCATTTATAAAAGGCAGTCGCTTTGTTTTCAAAACGGCTGCCTTTTTATTTAGTGTCTGGACGGAAATAACACAAGTTTAATATTTTACTAGAAAAAACATAATTTATGCTATAACATGAACATTGTAAATAAGGGCATGTGACTCGTACCGGACATTTTTGAGCAAAATTATAATTAAATTTAAGATTGATAAGAAGGCTCATAAAATTGACTTGCCGTTTCCATTTTTATTTCATATTGTAAGATCG
>JBAYAV010000061.1:0-11209 GCA_041669565.1 Lentisphaeria bacterium | reverse complement strand
TCGCCGCATTCAGCTAAAAAATCTTTTTCGCCGGTCAATGCGATATAATCCTTAACCATACGGCAAAGATAGGGAGATTGTGAGCGATTATAAAGACCGACATGATTCGGCATATAGCCCTGACGTTTAATAAGCCACAGTATATTAGAAATATTATCACGCGCCGTTTCGGCACGATTCTGCCGTAGCAAGCCGAGGTTTGTAAAGTAGGTATCCCAGTAAAAGAAAAACGAGTAGAATCCTTCGCCTTTAATACTGGGAGACGAATAAGAATAAGGAAGATCAACACCGCCAAAGCCACAACCCGGCTTATCACGGTAAATACTGCGTTCCCAATTTTCATTGATATAATCAATAACGGATGCTGTGTCCATTTTTTTTATCCTCAGAGCAAAATATACTATTTTTTCAGTAGCTCAACTTCCTTCAATGGCAATTAAATGGGAAAAAGTACAATAAGAAAAGATAACGACCACCATAACAGAATAGAAAGAAACAAAAGAAAAGCCCCATTTTCCCATTTAAGAAACAAGACTACCCTTTTTTAATTGCTACCATGGAACGTCATGCTCCTCCCCTGAAATTTCAATTCACGTAAAAAATACAAAGCAAGACAAAACATCGTTTTGCTATTACCTTGTTTTTTATATTTGTGTCAACAGTTCTTTTTATCTTTATTTAAAATCATGTCAATATACAGCATTGCAGTCCAGCCATAGTCGTGGAATGCCTGGTGATAGGAATCTGGAATTTTATTCGCTTTTCGGTATAAATCCGGGGGATCCACTTCACAGCGGTCGTCATAAAACTCAAAGAAAGTTCCATATTTCAAATACATTTTTTCAATTTCTTTTACCGACTTATCAATAATCATATCCGCAACATCATTCATTTTATAACGGCGGAAACCATAAGCGATCAACCAGTTTACATTTGCCCAGACGGGTCCCCTCCACATATCTTTGCTATAATATTCACGATTGCATAAAGCAATGGAAGCAACCGGCAGTGCCGTTTTAAAAGTATCTGGATTATCGAGCTGTTTTGCGAGAAATTCCGCCTGCTGCGGCGATGCTGCCCCGCATATCAGAGGCAGGAATCCTGTACTTGCCATCACATCAGACATTTTATTACGCGTTACATCATAATCACAATAAAATTCTTTCTTGTCATTCCAGAGACGTTCATTCAACAAGCGATTCAGCTTATGATGGCGTTCTTCCCAAAGCGCGCCGTCGTCTTCCAATCCAAGTTGCGCCGCAAATCCAGACATTATTTCACATTCCAGCGAAATAAAAGAATTAAAATCCGTCGCATCCAGTTGAGTTGCAAGATCAAAACGGGGGGAATTATCCATACCGCTTTCGCCACTCCGGCAAGTCTCGCTTCCCTCCACCAGCCACTCCAGCAAGCCGGCACCATCCGTATCGCGATGATTCAAGTCCCATTCCAAATAAGCCTTTAACTTCGGATAAGATTCTGCAATTAATTCCTTCGATGGAGAGACATCGTTTAGCAGCTTAATACCCAAAGCCAAGACAGGCGGCTGCGTCATTATTGTTTTATATCCAGGACATCCACAGAGTGGAATAAAACCATCTTCACGCTGTAAATCAAACACGGCCAAAAGCGCATCACGTGCCAATTCCGGATCGAGATGACGAATACCGATAGAATGAAAAACGCTGTCCCACAGCCACATATTACGATGCGGCCAGCGATCCGGTGTACTCCAGCGATGCTTTATTTCACCCGTCGGCGAATAAAACATGGTGCGTAATTGCGAATAAGCCTTCGTTAATGCTTTTTTCGCTACAGGGGATGACATTTCAGGAATGGGATAACTTTTAATCTTGTTAATATTTACATCAATCCGTTTGTCTATATCGGCCGTTATCAGTTCCGCACGCAAAAAACCTTTCGAACCAATCAGCGTCCGGTTCCCTTCCGTGATTATTTCAATCGAGTGCCCCGGATGAACTTCAAATTCTCCTTCAAGCAGCAAATTCCAGGCATCCAAAAAGACCATCTTTAGTCCCTTCGCCACAAAAAAATCTCCGGCCAGCATGAAATTATTATCCGCAACCAATTTTGACTTAAAAAGGATATTTTCCCCTTCTAATGGCAGTCTTATATCAAAGCCATAGTCCTTAAAAGAGGTCCGCATTACGATGCCATTATTAAAATCGGTTTCACCATCGATGCCGGAATATGCCAGGATATGACCTGGATTCCAAATATTTAATATTTTTTCATCCATCATCAACCTTCTTTTTTATTACGGGAGATCATTTTGAAAAAGCCAAAGCCGGCTTCCTTTTTGTAAAGTGGGGGTGAGATCCGAAACAGCCACACAGAGAACTGTTTTGTTGTATCCTAGTTGTATCGGAAGGGATCTGTACGATCAAAGGAGATTCTTTGCGTTTTTTCTGCCAGTCAATGGTAATCAATCCTTGCGGAATTGGCATTTCTGCCGAAACCCGCGTAAGATTTCCGGGGTGCGGGGCAATTTCTACTTGTTTAAATCCCGCGGCAACGGGTCGTATTCCCAAAACGGAGGCAAAGTAATGGTAGATAATATGGGAACTCCAGGCATGACAATCCGAACGACTTGGCTCCGGGCGCTCTAAAATCGTTTTCAAACCAAGTTCATCTAAAGACTGAAACCGCTTCGATATTCTTTTGTAAAAAAAGTCCATACGCTTTGCTTTATGGCAAGCCTCTAAATAATAAAAGTCAAAATAAAAGGTTGTTTCAGCCATTTCCGGCAGACCGGAAAACAAGCCTTTACAAATGAAAGTTTCCTGTTCTGGAGAAAGCAAGTTTGAAAGCAAAGCAAGACATTGGCTATGCTCTGAAAATTCGGGATGCGTTGCGCAATCAGACAGCATGCTGAATTCTGGTGAAAAAAACGTTTCAAACATCGCTTCAGCCAGCCTTTTGCCGAGTCGCCGATAGCGTGCTGCTATTTCCACTTCTCCTAAAAGTTCATGCAATTCACACGCCTGCCCCAAGCTATATAAATAAAGCGCGTTTAGGACTCCGGAAACACCAAATTCAGCACCTTCCGGCGTACCCATTTTACCGTCACGAGTCCACCTTGGAATCCAATCAACAAACCCCCAGCCCATCGGCAGTTTTAATAAATGATCCGATGTAAGATAGCGTTCAAAATTATCAAGGACACGACGTGCAACAGGCACGATCTTTGCCGTAACGTTGGGAGAATTACGATACTTTACATAATCACAAACCATTGCCGGATAGAAAAAATTAAAGGGCGGGATTATTTGCGTAACCCGGGATGGATAACGCGAAGGCAAAAAACCACTCGGCAAGATACTCGCGGCAAAGAGCATAAGCGATTTTTCCGCGAGACGGGCATCCGCTGAGAGGGTATAATTTACCAGCATTTGGAGCCTCGAATCCCCGATATACATAAGCTGCTCGTAAAAAGGACAATCCATATAGGTATCATGCATACACATTTCCAGCGTACGCTTGGCAAGAACAAAAAATTTGTCAAAACAACTATCGTGGCTCTTAAAATTTGCTGCAACATCGAGTGGATACCGCGATTCCCACAATTCAAGACTGTTAATAATTAAGGGGAAATCGGTGGTCTTGATTTTTAATTCAAGATAGCGTCCGGCACGATAATGGAGCGTAAAAAAGTTTTCGTTTTCATTTCCTCGTGGGATAAAGCAGTCTCCCACTCCAAAAAAATGGCGATTCAGAAATTCTTCCCGATTCCCTTTGCCTTGATCATCCATCTCCAAAGCCTCAGCCCAATGCAGCGAAATGCGACTGCCTTTTCCGCCAGAAGTACTCAATACTGTATTTGCACAATAATAATTATCAAGCTTAAACAAAATTTTTCGAGTACAATTTTTGGGAAATTCCAGTTTCCCGCCTGCATAAGCCACCGGCTTCTCTATTTTGTTTTCTGTTTCGTCATAAAAATTGCGATTATTTTCACCAACATAAACAATCATGGCTGATGGAATACGCCGATCCATTTGAGGTGGCAGCGTTGCGGCCCGAAGCAAATGCCCGGGGATATATTCATTTCTTCCGCTCGCATTCGATCCAGATTCTATTTCCACAGAGGGATTCCAATGACCGACTCCTCTTTCCAAATCCACAGGAAAGCGATTCCGATCAAAAGTGATACCATTTCCTACCGCAGTACTTTTTTCATAAAAGACGTCAAATTCTATGCCTGGAACAACACAAGCATCCCAGTTGCCGACCCTTGTATTGATGCAATCGCCTTGAGCGCCCTCTGCGGCTAGCAGAAAACTGCTATTCATTCCCATTCTCGAATAAGCACCCCTCTTGCCAGGATTAAACACAAGTGCAACCAGCACATGCTCCCCTTTCAAACAATTCCATTTATAAGAATCAAAAAAATAGTTTTGACAATCGCCCTGTTCTGATCCTGTTGCGACAAATTGTCCGTCGCAATACAAACGGTATTGCGAATCCGCAGTCACATGCAATAAAATTTCATTTGTTTCCTTGGCGCTAAATTGGCATCGAAATGCTGAAACCGGAATTGTTCGGCACTCTTTTTTTGCCGCGATCCACATCGCCGGCCATATACCATGATCAACCCACAATTTCTTCGGATCTTCCTGAGAAAAGGGTTTATAATCAATAATTATTTTTTTCCACATTTAATATTTATTCCACTTGCTGGTCATTGATAATGAGTTCTAAAAAGGGCATCACGGATCTATCTTTTTCACGCATAAAACATTATGACGAGGTTTTGCTTCTGGTAATTTTCTAAGATGACAATATAAATATGGGCACATCTTCTGGATTGATTCTTTGCCCCAGAATTTCTTTGCAATACCACTTTAGCATTTTTCCTATAAGGACAAAAAATAGCACAAAAATTAAATGCCCTCTAAATAAATTTTAGAGAAGATTAATTTCTTTATACAATTTACGAACCCTATCCTGCAAAATATTTAGCACTTCTATTTCGCAGCTTTGGCCATTTGCCCATTTGGAATACCAGTCAAAATATTCCTTGCTCAGCACTTTTATTTCATCAAAATGAGCCTCATATTCTTTGTTCGCCTTACCGTCATATTCTTCGATCCGCTCCGGTTTTATCAGCATCGTGAAAATTTCACCAAATTGTTTTCGAATGCTTGTCAGTTTTTTAGCCGTAACAGAGTATTCTGAATTTCCGTTTCGAAATTGATGAAGTCCATCAAAATAGGTATCGATCATTTTATTTGCAGTTGTCCAATCTTCTTGTTTGATCGCACTGGAAATTTTATCCGACTCCAACAACATTTGCGATTGTCTTGCCTGCTTTAAGATTTTATTTTCTACCTTTGCTAAATTCAATGCATTCCGCAATTTCCGCGTTCTAATTTCCGAAACAATTTGATCCACATGATCCGATGCACCAACCATAAAAAGCACTCCCTCGCCGGGCGGAAGAAGAAGCTGATCTTTTTGTAATTTCTCACCTGAAATAAGATCTACACAAATTTCCTTCGAAGAAACCTCGGGCGTAAACAATACGCTTTGCACCGCCTTCAGATCCGCATTTACAATGTAATAATAACAACCAAATTCATTTTTTGTGGTACGCGTAACTATTTTCTGGGCCTCCGAATACTTGTATGGAGAAATTTCTTTCGCGCCCATAAGAGATGCCGCTACAGGAACAATATCACGCCCAAGCCGAGCTAATTCCATCGTTGTCGTATTTGTATTATACCATGGATCCAGAAGCGTCTTATCAAACTCTTCGCGACGAATCGTTCCATCCAAAAAGGGAACTTCGTCATTCAGAATAAAGTAAAGGATGCCCTCAGAACCCGCTGCCAAAGCATTAAAAAAGTCAAATCGGATTTCCGTTGGCGTTGGATAGCGCAGCAAGAAAAAATTTTCCGTTCCCTGCTTCCGCCGCAGGCTGTAAGCTTGCTGTATACTCCAAACTTTACCCCCGCCGTTATGTTCCTGCGACAGCCTGATTTGAGCACCCGTTTTTGTAATGATATCATGAGCCGGAGTACTGGATGCAACCCTTAAAGGATACACATCAGGCATGACAATTTCCATGAGCGAGCCTAGAACTTTGATTTTATAAGAACTATCAAAGGCACTCGTAAAAGGACGACTCGGAGAGTTTTTATTAATCATTTCCTTCCAGTCGATATATTTTTCAAAATCCGCTGGTTCATCTCTGCCATACCATGCCAAAAGCCGGTCCTCGGAATCATACTTTTTTACGATCTCTTGAGCCTTTGCAGGATTGCCAAGATAATCAAGATACGCCGTCGCTGTTTCCATTAAGTAGAGATCGAACTGCTTCATGTCTTGTAATCTTTCCGCAACATTAAGTGTATCATCGCAAAAATTACAATACGTATTAAAGTTTAATCGGCGAATCGTCAACAGGTCCATTTTACGTCGTTCTTCCAGGCTTTGAGAAAAATATTTCCCATTTTTCTCATTTCCTGCTTTTATCGTAGATATGACACCGAAGGGGAAAAATCCTCCACGATCAAAACGCGGATAGCTCTGTAGCTTATAATGAGCTCTTTTGACGGGCTTGATCGGCGGTAATTCCTCGACCTTTTTTTCACTCTCATAAATTTTAAAATCTTTGAGCAATACTTTCTTGCCCTTCGCTTCAATTTGGACACACGTCAACGGATCTCCAAGCATGCCGTCATTTATATTTTTTTCCTTTGTCAGCTTACGTGAAAAAGAGGCCCCCGATATATATTGACGAAAAAACACCCACTCATTCGCCTTCGCTTCAAAAGATAAACGATACCACGCATCTTCCGCACCATTGGTCAGATTAATCTTATAAAAAGACGACACAGGACATTTCATTTGAAAGGATAAAACAGTCTTATTCGTTATTTTTATTGGAGTTAGATATACTATTGGCGTAAGATAGGTCGTTGCACTTCCCCCCGTAAGTTTTGCGATAGGGGTTCCGTCAACATCCTTTAAATGCTCTATTTTACAACCAGGTTTATTGCTCCAATACGTAATAAAGTCTTTCGATTTTACTGCAGGCTGTAGTTTTTGCTGAAAAAGAATCTGATCTGCACCAGCAACGGCGGCGATCACTCCGCAAACAGCTATTATTTTTAATATTTTAACAGTCATTTTAATAAAACCTTTTTAAGATCTGTGAAAATTAAGATTAAGGGGCTGTAAAAAATTTAACTTGACAATTTGCCGAAAAAATCGTGATTTGATTTTGGGGCCGACGACGAGGAGCATACCCTCAGTATGTGACGGAGTCGGCGGCACAAAAAGCATTCACGAGAATCAGGCAAATGTAAAGGTTATTTCTGAACAGCCCCTAAGACCCCCAACAAAACAATTTCCATTTTGAATGTCTTTTTGCTTTCCTCTGTGCCCGAATATTTCGACAGATGCTCTTTTATAGCATTTTTCAGGGCCACGTATTTCGTTATTTCAAGCTTCATGAAAAATGGTAAAACTTGACCGGAAACCAAATATCAAGAAAAATAGAGTTCTTCTTTCCTTGTTTTCTTGCCCCAAAAAGAAAGCATTCATTTCCAAACCAACGGGCAGAAACACCCCCTGAATCTTAAAACAAATAAATTATTTTAAGATTCCAAGAATAACGAACGCCTCTTTTTAGTTAAGGGTATCTTTTTACCTGGGGAGATAGAAAAAGCAATGAGACACAAAAAATTTAGATCGCGTCATACTTCCACACATACTTCGAAGGAAATTGGATCGGACGATAAAAATCCAGATAATTATTATAAACATCATCTTTGCTTTTCGCTTCTACATGACCATCTGCAAAAGAAAAATTAATCCTCCCATTGTGCCGCGGATAAGCACAATTATTATTCGCATTCGAATCCCCAAAAAGCCGAGGCAATGCAATCCACATAGATCCGGCACCCAGCGTTGATGTATCCCCTAAATGAACAACGGTATTCGTGGCCTTGACTCTCGATAACATTGATAAATTAATCGCCCTGTAATTTGTATCATATGGAGTCCAACCAAACGTGTAATAATTCGCACCATAACCAATCGAACCATGCTGTGAACCGCTATCAGCGTCCGGCAAAACCTTGCACAATGGATCCGATGGGCACAAAAAAGCCTTCCAACTGTTGACATACTCCTCATTAATAAAATGAGACCAGTTTTTAATACCACCTTGATAGTAAAGATGCGCACCCACTAACCATCCATCATAGTCATTGCAATAAAAAGTCGTTGATAACTCAAGTTGTTTTAAATTACTCTTACAAGAAATATCTTTAGCCTTTGCTCGAGCTTTACTCAAGGCCGGAAGTAACATTGCCGCTAAAATCGCTATGATTGCAATCACAACCAAGAGCTCAATAAGCGTAAAAGAATTGTTTTGTTGTTTTTTCATTTTTCTTTCCCTCTTTTTGTTTCTTATTCAAATTTTGTTCTTTCTAATTTGTCTTGTTTCTATTCTCAACCTGCTTGTCTTAACTTGTTTTCATTCTTTTATTCTCCTTATTTGTTTCACACTTTGACGTTTTAATAAAATAGGAACAACGAGTTCTTGTAAATCACATTTTCCGGACTCTAAAAATTGATTTATTATTTCCGCGAGCTTTATGCCAATCGCTTCAATGGGATACTTCACAGTAGTCAACGGCGGAGATGTAAACGCAGCATAAAATTGATCATCAAACCCAACTACAGAAACATCCTCCGGAATGGAACGCCCAGACGCCATTAAAGCAAGACCTATTTCAATTGCTAATTGATCGCATCCGCCAATGTAAGCCGTAAAATTTTCTTTCATAATCACAGAATGAATAGCGTCCCGCTTCTTCTTGTTAACAAAGAAATCCGCAGACACCAAGTGCGGCGCAAATTTTATTCCAGCAGCATCAAAAACTTCTTTTGCACCTTGCATGCGACAATAAAAATCACTACTCGGCAAAGTGTCATCAAAACACAATCCGCCAATTTTTCGATGCCCGCATTCAATCAAATACTCCGCGATTAATCGTCCGCTCGCACAATTATCAGGCGCAATATAATTAAAATCTTTATCGACTGTATTCAACAAAATCAGCTGTTTCACTTTTTGGCGCAGTTCATTCAATAACGCCGAATCTGAAACCGCAAACACAATTCCAAGATCCGCATCCAAGTTCGCCGCTAAAAGGTCATCGCTTTTCTCAACAAAAACCACATCAATTTTTACTTCAGGAATAATTTCATCCTTAAAAATACTAAATATGTTTTGGATAATAGGATTTGAAATCTGATCTGGTGGCATCAACAAAACAACATCCATTTTGTAATTGCACCGCGCTTGTACTATTTTATCCAAGGCACACGCTGAAACATATGCTCCAGAACACGCAACTCGTTCAACAATCCCCTTCTTCTCAAGCCTATCAAATGCCTGACGTACAGTATTTCGGCTTACCGAATACTTTTGCGCCAGGGTACGCTCCCCAGGCAATCTCTCCGATACCTTAAATACACCGGCATCTATTTCATAAATTAGCCGTTCCCGAACTAACTCAACTTTATCAGAGACTTGACCCATTTTTTTTCCTTTACAATTTTAACTGGTACTATTATTATACCAGTTAATTTGAAAATTTCAAATCATCAGCACAAAAAAAAGCAGATTTATCCTTTTTACCAAGCAGTTAAAATTCCCATCCTGTTGTTTTCCCCATAAAAGAATAATTTCATCAGGATAGCCAATATTTTAAAAATGGGACAGCTGTTTTTCCATGCGCTATAAATAAGGAAAGGAAAATTACAGATCCTGTATTATCATCTCCAAACAAGCTTACGGACAATTCTTATTCAGAGACTTCCATAATGAAACTAGTCCGATCTCAAATCATGGATCAACCGGGGGGGGGCAAGAGATTTTCATTATTACAGCGGGATGATTTATTTTTTTAGGAATCACAAAAACAGAAGGATTTCTTTTTTTGGGTTTTTATTTCATTTTTTTACTTGCAAGATATATATTTAGGTATTAATTTGCAAGGTATGGTTATTTTATGATTTCATTGATAAACCGTTATAACGATCCTTATTTCGATGCCATTCAAAACTATTATTCCGAGCATTCTGGTACTGGAGAATTGCGAAAATAAAAAAAGGAAGAACAATGAATGTGACAAAATCTCTGAAACGCATATTAAGCGTATCACTGATTGCCGGATTATTTCTTTTCAGTCAAAAGTTGACGGCAATAAATGAATTTGAATTCGATCTGGAATTTTTAAATGAATTAAACCGCATTGAAATGAATGATTATGCTGAGATGCAACTCCATCAAATGCGGAAAAAATACCCCAACCAGCAGGATGTCATCAATCTGGAATCCGCAAAAGTCTATTATACCATCGGGCGCTCCAAAGATGCAGAAGCCGCACTTGCAAAAATTTCCCCAGACTCTCAAATAGCGAATGACGTATTATTATTAAAAGCTCAGGTTTATGCGGCGCGCAAACAATGGCCAAAAGCAGCGCCTATTTATGAAAAATATTTTCACAGAAATCCGAAACCAAGCTCCTCCAGCCGCGCAAGTCAAGAAGAATTCAAGCGCGCAATTATGATTTACAACCACGTGCTGAAAGCCATGAATCGCCCCAAAGAAGCCTCACAAATTCTAGAAAAACTCAGATTTATCAAAGACGCCGTTGAGCCCCGGCAAATGGCCTGTCTAAAACTGCAAACCGTGATCGACACCGAAGAAACAAACTATAAAAATGGAAAACCAATAAATACCGGTGCACTGGATGCGGCCTTAAAAGAAGCCGAGAACTTACAGTTTATACGAGACGGCGTCGCCGCCGAAGCCAGTATTCAAACCGCTAGGACCTATATTCTTCTCGGACGCGATGCCTTAAAACAAGCACAAGAGGACCCCGAAAAAATTGCACAAATCTCCTATTTTGCCAAAGCTGTCACAACAATTAACACAACCACGCCATTCCTTATAGAAATCGAAAAAAACATGCACAGCAAGAATCATTCAAATTCGCCAGTAGCTGAAGCAATGTTCTATAAAGCAATTGCTTTTGCCGGGCACTCACAGGTCACCTACGCAAAAGGCAATCCGGATAAAGCCGAAAAACAAATTAAAGGCGCCGCAAAATACCTCGAAAAAATGCTGGAAGATTATTCAAACAGCCCCCTGCAAAATCAAGCT
>JBAYAV010000060.1:0-11277 GCA_041669565.1 Lentisphaeria bacterium | reverse complement strand
TTTCCTCCCCAGCAGCGCAGGATATTACATTCCAAATCCGCGACCATTTCCAGCGCTTTTTCCAAGCGTTCCGCATCACGGGAGTGAAAGGCATCAAGGGGGACCCAATTACTTCCTTTCATGAATATATTTTCATGGTTTATTTTGAAAAGGAATTCTCCCTCTCCGTCCCATGAAGTCAAGCTTGTTCGAAGCAGTTCCACAAATCTTATGCCAAATCGGAGATTCCGCTCGTCGATTTTTATACCATCTTTTTTTAAATAGATTTTTACATCATAGAGTTGGGGGAGTCCGCTTCCTCTTGGCCACCACAATTTTGGATTTTCCACTCCCAGTCGAATTTGTCCAGATCGTGGAAAGTGTAATTTTTCGCAGGCAAAGAATTTAGAATTTCCGCAATTGCCCTCGATACAAATTTCTATTTGTGAAGCGGTGGCCGATGAAGGAAGGGTAGTTGAATAATTCAAATGAAGTTGTGCTTCAGAGTAATCTTTAGAAAGCATAACCGTTTCTAAATAAAGAGTATCAAATCTCTCATACGGCTGAAATTCAATAAAAACGGGGCGCCATATTCCTGCGGAAACAGCCCGAGGCATAATATCCCATCCGTACATATGGGGAGCTTTTCTTACCCAAATAGATTCATTCCCACTTGCGAGAAAATTAGGATACTCCTGTTTTTCGGCTTCCGCAACAGCGGGGCGGATATGAATAAATATTTCATTTTTGCCGTCTTTCATAAATTTACCAATCGGAATTTTATGTTCGACAAGCATATTTGAACAGGATGTCACCCAGCACCCGTTCAAATAAACATCGGCAAAAGTATCTAATCCTTCAAATATAAGGACTGGGTCTGTTTCTGGTATCTTATGAGCATTAAAACTTCGAAAATAATAGACATGGCAATTTTCAAGTTTATTGACCTCCAGCATATTCATTCCATAAAACGGATCCGAGATCTTTCCGACTCTCTGCAAATCCAGTTCAAAATTGCCGGGGACCCGTGCTGGAAGTATTTGCGCCCCAATATTGATTAAATCCACAGAACTTTTAAATTTGTTTCCATCACAAGAGTATGATATTGACCAGGAACCATTTAAATCGATTTTTTTATAATTCATTTAATTTCAAGCCGTTGAGCCAACTTTAGAAGGCCTGGCTTCCTTTTGTTAAAATTTTTGATTTACCGCCGCCAATTCATCCTGCGCATCCGATCCATTTTTCCAAAATATTGTAAAAGGATATCGGAATATTTTTTTTGAAAAATTATCTCAAAAAGGGAAAAACATATTCAATAAATACTAAATGTAACATGAGTTTATCCATTCGTCAAGCTCGCAAAACCTTCTTCGCACAAACAAAAATAAAAATAAAATGATACCGTTCTTTTCAAATCCTTTTTAAGAAGTAATTCGTGGCGTATTCATATTTATTTTGTGTTCTTTCCCATTATCCACAAGGCTTTTTTGAAAAGATCAACCCAGATTGTCGCTGCACCTTACTACGGATAGCCTGTTTATAGCTCGTTTCCGTACACCAAAGGACTACTTTTTTTCGTGCGCGGGTAATTCCGGTATAAAGAAGTTCGCGTGTCAATATCTTATGATTTTCATCCGGAGGAAGGATCATCGCCACCGTATCGAATTCGGATCCCTGCGATTTATGAATTGTAATTGCAAAAGCCGTTTCATTTTGTGGCAACAGATTTACTGGCACACTGCGTGGCGGCTTATCGGCGCCATCTTTGTTTGTAAACCATGCCTTAAGGTCTTTGCTATTGTCATTTTGGAGAACAATTCCCATATCGCCATTATACAAATGCATAGCCGGCATATTTTTCTGAATCATAATCAACTGATGGGGGTAATAAAACAACGAATCCGGGTGAAAATCCGGATTTGCTTTTGCTAGAATTTGTTCTATTCGATAATTTTGTATTTGTACGCCGAAACAGCCTTTTCGCAAGGCGCAGAGGACCCGAAATTGATTGATCAATTGCAAAGCTACTGTCGGATCATTTGTAGAAATCAGCTTTTGATACCCCGACAAAACGAGGGCGCAGAAATCAGGATTTATTTTTAGTCCCACATTTCGCCAGAGTGGTTCATCGTTATCAAAAAGTTGAAAATCAGTATGAAGGTTTTGAATAAGATTCCATGATTGTTGTGCATTGCCTTTATCGATAGAACTGCTTAGAATGCCAATATCTGAATTAGAATTAAAGCGATGATTCTGTGTTAATGTTGTTAGCGTACCGGCCAAGGGGCTGTTTTTATTCAATGCCGCGTAGCATAAATCGCCGAAAACCCGGCCCGATTCTACCGATGCAAGTTGTTTATAATCACCAATAAGCAGCAACCTGCAATCTTTTGGGAGGGCATCCAATAGTTTTGCCATAATAGGCAAATCGATCATACTTGCCTCATCAACAATCACCATATCGGCTTGCAGTGTATTATTATGATTATGTTTAAAATACGGCGAATTATATTTTGCGCCAAGCAGTTGATGGATTGTAACGGCTTTTTCCGGGATTTGTGCAAGGGCTTTTGGGGAAGCATTTATGTTCTGTTTTGCCTGATGAATGCTTTCCACCATTCGGATAGCGGCTTTTCCGGTAGGCGCAGCCAAAAATACACGGAGTATTTTTTCATCGTTGGCATGTAGTTCTGCCAGCAATGCCACAATACGTGCCATTGTATAAGTTTTTCCCGTCCCTGGGCCACCATTTAAGATAGAAAACTTATGCATAAAGCAATTTCGGGCGGATTGGATTTGTTCGGCATTGCATTCCGCAAAAATATTTTGGGTCGCTTGTTCAAATATTGCCGAAAATTTTGGCGTTTCTTGTTCTGTTTTTTGGGTCAGATAGCTTATAATTGTTTGTTCATAATGTCGATATCGGCGCAGATAAAGTTTCGAATTCAGCAGCACCATCAACGTATTATCCTCATCGGTGCCAATGACTTTTTGGGCATCTGAAGACGTCAGATTTTTTTCCCATTCCGACCAAACCGGCAATCGCGGTATGGATTTCGGTGGGTTATTTTCTTTTTCATTCAGCTCTGCCGTATAGAGTGGCTTTCCCGCCATTTTCTGTAAGTCCACACAGGAATTTCCATCTCGAATAGCTGCACTTACAAGCGCCGCTGCGAGAAACAAATCCGTATTTTCTGTACCCGATGCACGCTCCGCCATTTCCGCAAAATAGACATCAAGGACATTAAAAACACCCCTCTCACAAAGTTCTTGAAAATTATATCCGGGTATCTTTTTCATTCAAATTCTCCTAGCAATGCGGACAATTCTTCCAAGACCTGCAATTTCGGGCGATCCGCATAAACACCATGTGTTTCCGGCTCTTCCGTTCCGCGCAAAAAAATATAATAAACACCGCCAAAATCATGCTCATAATCATAATTCGGCAAAGCATGTTTTAAATATTGATGCACCGCCACCGCATAAAGAAGATACTGAAACCAATAGCGATGCTGCGACATCTCGGCATGCAGTCCGGCTCTATTGAAATCGCTGAGGCGTCTGTTTCTGCTATTTGATTTCCAATCAACAATATAGTATCGGTCGTGATAACGAAAAAGGAGATCCACAAAGCCCATTAGATAC
Source organism: Lentisphaeria bacterium (assembly GCA_041669565.1). Taxonomy (GTDB): domain Bacteria; phylum Verrucomicrobiota; class Lentisphaeria; order Oligosphaerales; family Oligosphaeraceae; genus JBAYAV01. The sequence goes on along the minus strand of JBAYAV010000060.1, from coordinate 7,650 downwards.
CCTTGTGGCAATTTACAATCCCAGGTATTCAAATCCTGAATAAAGGACTGATATTCTGGATAGCAAGAAAGTATTTTTTTAATTTTAGTGGTATAGACATCCCGTTTTAGGGAAGAGAAATTAAATTCCCATTCCGTTTTTCGATCACACAGCGCTAGTTCTTTTAATGAAAAAGGCGTAGAATTCTGAAAAGACGGCAAAGATATATTCAGTGTTTTTTTCACCATATTTAAAACGGTATCTTCGTAGACGCTTGCAAATTCTTCTTTTTTCAGGAATCCGTAAGATTCGAGTTTTTCGTGCACTATTTCTTGAATATCGGAATCTGATGCGGTAAAATCGAGGTCCTCCAAAATTTCATGCCAGCAGGTCCCGGTTTTAGCGCCCGCGGGAAACGTAAAGATCGATGCGGGGTCTTCTTCCAGTTCCGGGACATCATCCGTCTTTTCATCATAGTCTTTTCCCGTATCCAAAACGGATCCCAACTGAATAAGCGACGTAAAACTGCCATAGTCGGACGAGTGTTCTATTTTCGGAAGTAGAAGAGGCATTTTCCGTAAAAGTTCCGGATTTTCAGGTGTTTTTGTTAAACAGTCTACTTTTATTTCATTGGATACTAGAAATTTTTTCAGCTCGATATATTGGTATGGATCAGGATCTGTATTGTTAAAATTTACAGCACGGAAAAGCCAAGCAAGGGGATTTTTATTTGGTTCTGTGTTATAGTTTGCCCAAAACAGCACCACACGATGTTCTGCACGCGTAACGGCCACATAAGTAAGACGGATACATTCTTCAAATTCTTCCTGTGCGGTATTTTTCAATTTTTGCAGCGATATTTCCAACTCGCCTTCAGCATTATGTGCCTCATAAATTTGAGTCTTTGTAACTTCAATGTTTTTATTAATCAGTGTCGGCACAAATACGATTGGAAATTCAAGCCCTTTGCTTCGAAAAATCGTCATGATTTGGACTGCATCCTCATCACTTTCCACATGTAGTTTCGTATTATCGCTCACATTCTGTTTTCCAGTATTGATTTGCTGTGAAAACCACGAAAAAAGCAGCTCTGGCGAATGGTCCGTCTGAAGTAATTCTTGCTGAATAAGTTCTGCCAGATGCAGAAGATTTGTTAAAGAGCGCCGGCCATTGCTGTCGGCACTCCAGCGGCATCGCAAATGGAGTTCTTTCATCCATTTTACAAACATTGCAAAAAAACCGTGTTTTATCCATATCTCACGCAATTCCATAAAGAATTGCACCCATTCCACTAGTGTACTATTTTGCTTCTCTTCCGGTGCGCACCAATCGGGCAAAACAGCTTGATTTTCATTTAACAGCAGGAGTTGATCGGGGCTATAATATATATATGGAAGCAAGAGAGCTGCGCGAAGGATGCTACTATTTTCGGGATGTAAAACGGCATCTAAAAACTGCCGAAAATCAGACGCATCCGTCGTTTCCCAAATATTGCCAGTGGCCTGCTGTACGACAGGAACCTCACGTTTCCGCAATTCTGCGGCAATCGCATTTGCCTCCTTATGTTTATTAACGAGGACGGCAATTTGAGCCGGACGTACCGGCTTTCCCGCAATGCAGATTTGCTTATCATTTAAAATAGCAACAATTTCAGCGGCGGTTTTTTGAAATGCAAATTGCATAATTGGGCTATCCTGTCCGGGAGTTATCTTTGTCGGCTTGGGGACATCAATATAAAAAACCTTGAATGGACGCGGATCTATTTGGCCATTAACCGTGAGTGAGTCCTCCAATTTTTTACCATTTGCTTTTAAATCGCCGGGGTACTCCATTTCTGGGTGTTGGAAAGTTGGATCTTTCTGATCCTTAAAAAATTCATTAAAGGCAAAGATCAGATTTTCTTCGGAGCGATAATTTTTATTCAGTTGATGTTTGTTTGTCTGTTGGATTGTTCCGGTGGCTTTCATATACGTCACGATATCGCCATTTCGGAAACGATAGATTGCCTGTTTCGGATCTCCAACCAGAAAGCACGGTGCGCTATCCGTACTTATATTATCAAAAATACTGCTAAAAATTCCCCACTGGACCGGATCGGTATCCTGAAATTCATCAATCAGCGCGGCTTTAAATTCATTTCTCAGCATCTTTCTAAGGGCGGGACCTTCTTTTTTATTTAACAGCGCTTTTTTTAGATTATTCAAATAATCACTAAAATTTGACGTATCGCGCTGATAAACGAGCGTCTGATATTTTTCGGCAATAGAAGTCGCGCCCGAAGTCAGATAATTGCTCAAAAGGTTTTTTACCATTTGGATTGCAGATTTCCATTCTGGTGCGAATTCATCCAGGGCATTATATTCCACTTTTTTAGCAGTATAACTAAAATCATACTGTTCAATACTGATAAAATTTTGAATTTGAGAAAAAGAAAGCGGTGCAATTTGTGTTTCTATTTCTGCGACTAAGGCGGACATCTTCTGATCGAGGGCATCCACTTTATTCTTACTTTGTGGTCGCAAGCTTTCATATTGTTCCATCTCAATCGGATGCCCAAAAGAAGTGCATAAACCACGGATAATCTCATTGATTTTTTTAAATATATTCTCTGTATAAGGCGCGCTGTTCTTAAATTTAGAATCCGGTTTTTCAATTTTATTTTTTGTTAATTCCAGTAAAATGTCATAGTTCAGCCCGCTACTTTGATAAAGCTGAAGCTTCTCAAAATCCATAGAATAGATATGCGTCCGCCACCAGTCTTGACAGAGTTGTTCCACTTCTTTCATAGAGCCCTCCGCCGGCTTCAGATCAAAACTCTGCCCCGTTTCAAACGCAAAGCGAGAGAGGACTCTGCTGCAGAAACCATGAATCGTAAAAATCGATGCCAAATCAAAATCTAAAAGCGCATTTCGAAGCAAGTTTTCGTTGGACTTCTTTTCCGATTTTGGAAACCGTGACAAAATATCATAAATTCGGGGCGTTATTTCTTCAGACGGAATTTTTTCTGAAACAGAATCATAGGCCTCCTGTATAATTGCATGGAGGCGCTCTTTTAATTCTTTCGTAGCTGCTTTCGTAAATGTAACAACCAGAATCTGCTGCACGGTTAATTTATTCTGTAAAATTAATAATAAATACAACGACTGAATACTATAGGTTTTACCTGTTCCAGCACTCGCACTGATTAAATGACGCCCTAACAAACGGGATTCTGAATTTTTTATATATTCCGATAAATCATTCAATTTCAGTTTCTCCCGTCTTTATTTCATCCAGTGTTTTTCCCTGCCAAAAAAGCATCGCGATTTCCGCAAATTCAGGATGATCAATAGGACCATCTGAATTTTTTCGCCACGCAGCAGAAAGATACGCCTCCTGATTTTCGGAAAAACTGTATAGACTGTTCCCCTGCCAGATTTTAATAGCCTTCCTTTTTGCGCTATCGATATCATTTCCATTTTTCAAAAATTCTTTTTGAAAGGCATCGGATGTCTCTGGTGTAAATGGCAAAATTTTCTGCAAGCCCGAAAAATACAATTCCAAGATTTTTTCCAGTCGTTGTCTGCTTTCAAATTCAGATATAGGCTCAAACAATTCTGTTTTTGTATTCTTATCTTTTTTTCCAATCAGGACAGTGGTGAATGGAGATAATCCCGCCGCATGACCGCACAAATGTGCTAACAAAGCCTGGATACGGTCTTTTGATTTTAAAGACGCATAACGACAAAAGATCAGATATCTCTGCGTTCCTATTTGAATAATCGGCAAGGATACCGAGATTATCGTTTCGTCAATTTCTATATTTTTTTCTTCCGGCACAGCATTTTGAGTTTTTTGTAGCGCATTTTTTATGATCTCATCCGGCTGTTTTATTGTTTCTTTTAAGAATTCTTGAATTTCCGTTACTATTTTTAGATACTGCGATTTACCAGATGCACCCAGAGCAAGGACTCCCGCTTCTTGGAGGTATGTAAAGTCATCCGATTTTGAATTTGTTTTTTCTTGCAATAAAGAGTGCAAAACATAATTTGTAGATTGATAATTTTCTAAAGGATTCATGTCGATAATTTCCTGCTCTTCCGGCAAATCATTGCTATAATCCGGTAAGCGAATCTGCAGCACTTCATTCATATAGATTTTAGCTGGATTCGTAAAAAATTTCTGCAAATCAAGTAAAGAAATAGAAGTCGGATTGCATTTTTCCTGCGGAACTACAACCGGATTTTCCCTTTTATCCGAGAAGTTTTTCCGCGATTGAACAGCTGCCTCCCAATTTTCATAGGAATACGAAAAATAGGAACTTCCCGACCTGAAATAAACGGGATTATAAGCCTGTAATTTATGCTTAAATATTTTTAGCGGGCATCTATTTAAATATTTTTTTAATTCTGTAACAACAATAGATGGCGGTATCGGCTGATTATCTAATGTTGAATATCCCGTATAAAAAAGCAGTAACTGTTCACGAGTACTCATGAGCACTTCAAGAATAGCCAAGCGATCCTGATATCGCAAAGACGGATCTTTTTTCTTTGGATGGATGCCCATTAAATCAAAAGCCAAGTGCGTATCCGCGCGTGGAAAAACACCCTCATTCAATCCCAGTATTGCAACACAGTCACATGGCGTAACATTCATCGACTGCAGGGATGTAAAAAGAACGGTATTGTTCTTATTGTAATGATAGGGTGTCTGCCCCAGAATCGCTTCTTCCATAATTTTTGTTATCAGATCAGCGCTGATAGACGGATCTTGGGCAAATGCAGCACTCTCAGAAATTTGTTTAAATATATTCCGGATATCGTGAAGTTCCTGATAAGAATCTTCGGTATCGGCAAAAAAACGGGTTAAAATTTCTTCCGTAATTTCTAACCAAATTGAAACCCTGTTATTACCCTCCAACTGTTGTATCGATGTCAGGATTTTATCCAAAAAAACACATAATATATTTAATAATTCAGTCGCGTGTCCTTCCATATTATTACAAATCAGCATCGGTTTCAATTGACCGACCGTCACTAATTCCGGGGCTTCGGATTCATCAGAATGCCCCATAGCCATTCCTGCCAATAGCCGGTCCAGACCATGCCGCCACGTAATAATATCCAATGCCTCAACATTGACACCCAGATTTTCTTCGACATGCTTTTGATCAATTCCCCAACGAATACCCGCCTCTTTGACTAATTCAATCAGCGAAAGAACATCCTCGCGTGAAAATTCCAGCGTTGAATAAAGTGGAGTCAATTCAAATATTTCCACGACTTCCAATGACGTAACGCGACTATGACTCAATTTAAGAATTTTAAGGAATGTTTCAGCAACAGGACCCACTTGGGTCGTTTTAGACATCTGAATTGTTATAGGGATTTGAGCATCCTGTGTTCCGGACTTAAAAACGGCCTCGATATAGGGCGCATAGCTTTCCATTTCAGGCACCAGTACTCGAATTTGTCGGGGTGTTCCTTTTGGATGATCTGAAAACCACTGCAAGAGCTGATCATGTAGCACCTCCACTTCTCGCATAGGGCTATGGCAAATATGCAGCTGTATCGATGCGTCGGCTTGAATATCCCCAACCTGATAAGTTCGTACTTCATTTTGAATCTGATGCAACAGAAAGTGATCCTGCTCCTCGTGTCCAAATAGTTCTTCTGGTGAATTTTGGGGTTCATAATCCAGTAATTTTGCTAAAAGATACTGAGCTCCTTTGCCAAAACTATTTAACAGAGGATGCCATAGTATTTCTTCATCCCTATTTTCTGAAGTAGATACCTGTATTTTTTTAGGGTCCTGATCTTCCAGCCAAAATTCCTGACATGGATTAAAGGCATACACCGTGACATCCATAAATTCACTCAGCGCCTGAAAAAAATGAAAATACGAGTCTGTAATAGAGACCACGTGGAAAACGGAAATTTTGCTATAAGTTTGGGCGATTCCTGAATTTTTAAGTTTCAGCAGTGCGTTTTTTTCAAATAGTTTTAAATAGCTTTGTCGATCTGAAGTTAAGACTAGGTAATTCCACAATAGTGGCTGCCATGGAAACTGTTGTTGGACATCGGCTGCGATGTCATTTTGTTCCCATTTTTCCAGCATTTCTGGGCGATTATTCATATAATCGTTAAAGAGTTGTGATAATTTACCAGCCAGAGTCCAAGTTCGATATTCCTTATTTGCTGTACTTTTAGAGATATAATCTTTTAGCACGGCGCATTCATCCGGCAGCTTTTCTTGAAAAAGAAACTGCCAGATTCGCCACTGCATAGCCTCTTTTGAAAAAGGATGCTGCAAAGCGGCTCGTTTACCAATTGGTATATTTTCAACGGCTTTGCTGACCCAGTCATTAACAAAAGGATGGATTTGAACAAAATCTATATTGGCTAAGACGGGCTGTTTTTTATGCTTAAAATCATAAAGAAAATATTGTTTTAGCCAAGTTGCTAACAGGGGACTGCCAACAACAACACATTCAGACATAAAAGGGTCTTGAAAAGAAAAACGCTGACCGAACAAAGCGTCTGCCAGATTTTCCAATTGATCGCCCCAAAGAACTCTGAATGACATAAATTCTCCAATAGCCTGATCTATAAAAAAATATTTGTAATAAACGAGAATCCGATTCATCGTTTATTACAAATAAAGAAATGCTCTACAAAGAAGATGATTCATTGGAGTATTATTTATAAAATATCACCCAAGTTTATCCATCATTTTAACCATAGGCGCAAATAACGAAACAACAATACCACCAACAACAACAGCTAAGAACATGATCATCATCGGCTCGATCAGCGATGTCATTCCTTCAACCGCACGATCTACTTCTTCTTCATAAATACCCGCAACACGATTTAACATATCTGGCAAGGAACCCGTTTCTTCACCAACCTCAATCATACTACAAAGCATTAATGGAAATACTTTTGATTTTTCCAGCGGGCCAGTCATACCTTCCCCCTCTTTAACCGCATCATGGACACTTTGAATTGCTTTCGCTACCACTTCATTTCCAGCGGTATCTCTTACAATTTGCAGCGCCTGTAAAATAGCAACACCGGAAGCCAGTAATGTTCCCAGCGTTCGACAAAATCGAGCGGAAACATTTCGCACCACCAGTCCACTTATCGGCGGCATTTTTAACATAATATAATCAAATCCATAACGGCCCCATTTTGTTTTTAAAATCAATTTAAAAATAGCAAAGGCAATCAGAAGGCCTATAAAACATTGTATTGCATAATTTTTCAAAATATTACTACATCCAATAACAAAATTTGTAATACCAGGAAGATCTTCTCCCGGAAGCATCTCTTTAAACATCTTTGAAAATTTAGGAATAATAAAAATCATCAACCCTGCAGTAATACTCAAAGAAATTGTTAAAACAGCAATAGGATAAATCATTGCCGATTTTACTTTACCAGCAATTCTAGATGCTTTTTCCATAAATTCGGCAAGACGATTCAAAACGACTTCCATTGCACCGGACGCCTCACCTGCACGAATCATATTGATATATAATTTGTTAAATGATTTTGGATGGATTGTAAGCGCTTCTGAAAAAGTAGAGCCGCCTTCTACGGCTTCGGCCAATTCTCCTAAAACAGTAAATAGCGCCGGCTTAGAGCCCTTGCTTTGTCGTTGCAGTGTACGCAGTGCACGAACTAG
>JBAYAV010000059.1:0-11416 GCA_041669565.1 Lentisphaeria bacterium | reverse complement strand
TTATAAATTATAAAGAGGTATCAAATGAAAACAAATAAAAAATTCACATTAATAGAACTTCTCGTCGTTATCGCAATCATTGCTATTTTATCAGCAATGCTATTGCCGGCATTGCAGGGTGCGCGTGCCAAAGCCAATGAAACAACCTGTGTTAATAACTTAAAACAAATAGTGCTGTCCGCAGCCACCATGTACACGATGGATAATGATCAATATTTGCCTCGTTACTCCGCCACCTCTTCATGGGTATCTTATAACAGTACCGATAAAACTTTTGATCTCGAGACCAAAACGACTCAGGGAAGTCTTCTTTCCTATATACAAGATGAGAATGTATATTCTTGTCCTTTAGATGAAAATGAATACATTGGTGATTATTCTTGCAGTTATGCTATCAATATGTACATTTCTGGTAAAAAAGTTATTTTTATTAAAAAAACGTCAACATGTCCGCTTTTCCTTGAAAAAGGATCCGCAACCGCCCTCAATAATGGTGGCTTTAATCCAATAGCCACAACCCCAGATCCAATTCTTCAAAATCATTCTGGTACATCAACGCCTCTTGCTTATATTGATGGTCATGTAAAAACTACAAACAAAGCCCAAACTGAAATTTTAGAAGACTGTCAAGATTATAAGGGTGAGGACGGCGCTGATACACCAAAGGGCGACGATCTCTAAGGATTCATTTTCCGCAAAATTAAATTTTAAGATATAAAAAATCCTTTAGGTTTGTGATGAATCTAAAGGTTTTTTATTTACCAAAAAAAGAACTCTTGTAATTCAAAAAACCAGCTATAAATACAAAGCAAACATAGCCATCACTTATACAAAAAATCTATACTTATTTCGTGAAACAAATGAGACATAAGCTTCTTTTTTAATGCCACGAAAATCCTCTTAACAATAAAATGACATCCTTATTACCTTATGCCTTATTATCCTTCATCCAAAACAAAAAAAACGCCGATTGCTTTAGGACTTGGCGCTAATTTAGCCAATCCGGAAACGACCTTTGCGAGCGCGATTCAAATGCTGTCTGACAACGGCGTTCTCAATATTATCCAGGCCTCTCTTTATAAAACGGCGCCAGTCGATTGCCATCCAGGGACACCTGATTTTACCAACTCCGCCATCATCGGCGAATGGAATGACACCCCGCAATCATTACTGACACTCACCCAATCCATCGAAGTTTTGCTGGGACGCCCAAAAAAACACGATAGCCATTCAAGTCGTGTCATCGATATTGATATTTTACTTTTTGGCACTGAGACCCAAAACACGCAACAACTCATTCTTCCGCATCCGCGGTTGCATCAGCGTTATTTTGCCCTGGCACCACTGGCTGAAATTGCCGGCGACTGGATCGTTCCTGGCTTTTCGTCTACGGTGCGGCAGCTTCTTCAACACCTAAAAACAACATCACTGAAACCTTAAATATTTAGTTTTAACGAAAGAACGATTATGACATCCAAAGAATTACTCCAACTATTCAAAACAGCGGGCAAACGCGCGATCCAAATTGGCAACGAACAAAATGGCATTATTATCGGCCTCGACCAGGAAGGGCGACTTTTCTATACCTACAACGGCCAAGTTGTCAGTCGTGTCGCCATTGCGTCCATTCAAGGGATTTCCGATCGTTCCGGATATAAAAATCCCGGTGGGGACGGTATTTGGCCTGCGCCGGAAGGGACTTGTTTTGGCTATGAATATCCGACCGGTGACTGGGAAGTGCCGATCGGCCTGATCAATGCGCGCTTTATTGTATTAGAGAGGCAAGAGAATCACGCTGTTATTGAAGCCGAGATTCCGCTTATCAATGCGCAGCAGCTTGGTCTGACGACCCTATTCCGACGTGATATTCAGTTAAACACATCCGGAAATAAAATGATTGTCCGCATTGAAGAGTCCATTGAATACACCGGCAAACGCACGCTGACCAGCAAGGAATTTTTATTAGCGCCTTGGAGTCTTTGTCAATTTGACTGGGTAGACGGCGATCTATTTTCATTTCCGGGGAACCACGACACAAAGATTCGCGATTTATATACTGCCAGCAATGCCTATCAGAAATTTTCCAACGGCAGCTACACCTATGCCCCCACCGAAGACAAGCGCTACCAGATAGCTCTCGGCGAAGATATCGAAGCCATTCATTTATTGCTCAAGAGCAAAAATGTAAAAATCACGCGCACGCTTGATACCGCAAATATGCCCGGCGGATTTATTGACATAGCGGATTCGCCTACGGATGAAAAGCCATTATCCGAAGGCATAAAATTTAGTTTTTATAGTGATCCGTCGCATTTTGTTGAAATTGAAGCGGCCGGATACGGCATCGACACCCTAAGGCAAGGTGATATTCTAAAAGCGACTACCACCACAATCTTTGAACAAGCGTAAGATTCTATTATTCTATAAACACCAAAAAGACACCCCGAAATAAAATTCAGGATGTCTTTTTTTTATAAACGAACCTCTAGAATAGGAAATTCATTTTCCCCCTTCCAGTTTCAGATTGCAAAATACCGCGATTGTTTTTTACACCGAGAAACGCACATGAATAACATCGCCGTCCTGCATAATATAGTCTTTACCCTCAATGCGTAACTTACCGGCCTCTTTCGCTTTATTCCAGCCACCGCACGAAACCATATCACCATAAGAGACCGTCTCCATTCGAATAAAGCCCTTGCACATATCCGTGTGGATTTTTCCAGCCGCCTGCGGTGCGGCCGTACCACCCGTAACAGTCCAAGCACGCGACTCCATTTCTCCCGCCGTAAAAAACGTCAGATAATTCAATATTTTATAGCCGGTGCGAATCACCTTGCTTAAGCCCGATTCCTGAATTCCCATATCATCCATGAATTCTTTTGCTTCATCAGGTTCCAGCTGGCCCAATTCATCTTCCAATTTTGCGCAAACCGGGATCACCTCCAGATGATGTTTGCTGGCACATTCCACAAGCTTCTGCGCAAGTTCGTTTGTTGCAAAATTACGATAAGAATCCTCGTCCGTATTTGCACAGACGAAAGCCGGCATCACACTGAAAAGTCCCATTGAGTTAACCATCTCGACCGTTTTAGGGTCGTCTTTATCATATTCGGGTCTCTTATTTTCTTCCAGCTGTTTCATTAAATCCTGTATAAGTTCATACTCAAATTTGCCATCGGCATCATTGCAGCGTGCCAGTTTCCGCGCTTTATCTTTACGCTTTTCCAGGATATCAAGATCTGCCAGCATCAATTCCAAGATAATAACTTCCAAATCATTGACCGGATCAAGCTTGCCATCAACATCGACCACATCGCCATCTTCGAATAAACGCACCACGTGCCCAATTGCATCCACACTGCGGATATGACCCAAAAACTGATTTCCCAGTCCTTCGCCTTTGCTGGCGCCCTTGACCAGACCCGCAATATCAATAAACTTCAACGTAGATGGCACAATTCGGCCGGACTTTTCCAAATCGGAAAGCACCTGCAGACGATCATCGGGCACGGACACAATACCAGTATTCGGTTCAATCGTACAGAATGGAAAGTTCGCGGCCTCTGCCCCGCCCTTACATAGTGCGTTAAACAGGGTCGATTTACCCACATTAGGCAATCCGACAAAACCACAGGAAAAGCTCATTTTTTATGCTCCAATAAATCTAAAATATAATTATTACTAAAATAAACAGTCTAAAAAATAAATGTAATTTTATTAATATAAAGCTTGAAAGCCAAATTAAAAGCATAAATGAAAATTGGAGAAAACTTAGGATCAATCGTTAAAAAAATAATAGCAAACAAACAAATTTTATACCGCTTTTATTTAAAAAACGACAATAAAAAAACAGCGTGATTCTTCTACCTTTTACTTGAATTAAAGCAAAAGAATAGTACTTTATTTTGTGTTATTTTTTTATATAGAACAGTTCTTATTCTTAATTATTGGAGTTCAAGAGAATGGATTTAACCCCCTATTTAAATAATGTCAAGCAGCAATGCCCGCTGATTCACTGCCTAACCAATACCGTCACCATCAATGACTGCGCGAACATACTGCTGGCGTGTGGTGCATCGCCGACCATGGCCGACGAAATCAGCGAAGTAGAAGAAATCACAACTATCGCGGCTGGTCTTTATATTAATATCGGCACCCTGAATAAACTCGCCATTAAAGCAATGCTGACATCCGGCAAAAAAGCCGATGATATGGGCAAACCCATAGTGCTCGATCCCGTTGGCATTGGTGCCTCTCAAATACGAAGAGACACCGTTGCCAAACTCCTGGAAAACATGACCTTTTCCTGCATTCGTGGCAATGTATCCGAAATCAAGAGCCTGGCTTCCGGCAGCAAATCCACGCGTGGCGTTGATGCGGATACCAGTGATTTAGTCTGTGATGCCAATCTCGATGCCTACATTTTATTTGCAAAAAAACTCAGTGAAAAAACATGCTCTATCATTGCCATTTCCGGTGCCATTGACATTGTTGCAGACAAAGACCGCGCCTGCCTGATTCGCAACGGTCATGCCATGATGTCGCAAATAACCGGCACGGGCTGCATGCTTACCGCGATGCTAGGAGCCTACTGTGCAGCAAATCCCAACAACCTCTGGGAAGCCACGATTGCCGGCATTGTAGCCATGGGACTCGCGGGTGAGCTCGCCTACAAAAAAGTAGAAAAGAACCATGCCGGAACGGGCAGTTTCCGTGTCTGGTTAATGGATGAAATCAGCACTATGACCGCAGAAAAATTACAACAGGGAGCGAAAATTGAAATTCGATAAAAAACATCTAACTCTTTACGCAATAACCGACAGCCAGTGGCTGAATGGCCGCAGCCTCGAACACGACGTGGAACTTGCAATCAAAAATGGCGCAACCATGATTCAGGTACGCGAAAAGAAACTCAATCCGCAAGACTTTATGAAGCTTGCAGCCAACATAAAAAAAATTACAGCGCGCTATCATATACCAATGCTCATTAATGACGACGTTGATGTAGCGATAGCCTGCGATGCCGATGGCGTTCATGTCGGTCAGCATGACATGGAGGCCGGTCTAACGCGCAAGAAGCTTGGCCCGAACAAAATCATTGGCGTATCAGCAGACACCGTAGAACGGGCACTGAATGCCGAAAAAATGGGGGCAGACTATATTGGCGTTGGTGCAGTTTTCAGTACCTCCACCAAGCTGGATGCAAGTGCAGTCACGCGCAAAGAGTTAAAAGCGATTTGCAAGGCGGTATCCATTCCAGTTGTTGCCATTGGGGGTATTACTGCCGAAAACATTATTGAATTAAGCGGTACGGGCATTGCAGGAATATCGGTTATTTCCGCGATCTTTGCGCAGCCCGACATTGCCCAAGCCACACGTCAGCTAGCAGCAAATACAAAAAGGATGCTCGCCAATGATGCTTAAAAAATTTTCCGGCGCAATTTTTGACATGGACGGCACGCTACTTGATTCGATGTGGTTATGGCGTCATTCCGGAAGTCTGCTATTTAAACAATTAGGTCTAACACCGCCAGCAGATATTCAAGAGATTCTCGCACCGATGGATCTTCCAGAAATGACAAAATTCATTCGAGATACCTATGACAGCAGCCTCACCCACGAAAAAATTATACACGAATTAGATCAGTTGCTTTTTACCGAATACAGTGAGCATCTTTCTTTGAAGCCGGGTGTTTTAGAAAAACTTCAAGAGTTTCATCATCGTGGCATCAAAATGTGCATTGCCACCGCGACCGATTTAGTCCACGTGAACGTCGCACTACATCGACTGAAAATAGATCACTACTTTCAATTTATAATTACAAGCACAGAGATTGGCAACAGCAAGCGCGAGCCGCATATTTTTCGTGAGGCATTGCGTCGTCTTGGCACTCCGAAAGACGAGACCGTTATTTTTGAGGACGCCCGTTATGCGCTTAAGACCGCAAAGGCCGATCATTTTCTTGTAGCGGCGGTTTATGACAAGTACGCCGCTCTTACACCGGAAGAGATTCATGAGTATTCGGACTGGTATTTACAAACATTAACTGATTGGAAGGAATAACGATAAAATGCAAACTGTTCTTACAATAGCTGGCTCAGACTGCAGTGGCGGCGCGGGTATTCAGGCCGATATAAAAACGATTACCGCGCATAAACTTTACGCGATGAGTGCGATAACCGCACTCACCGCACAAAATACCACCGGCGTCTACGGGATTCAAGAGGCCACGCCGGAATTTGTAGGGCTGCAAATAGACTGCATTTTTAAAGATATTCGCCCGGATGCAGTTAAAATCGGGATGGTCTCCAGCATACCGATTATCAAAATCATTGCTCAAAAATTACAAGAATATCATGCCACTAATATTGTAGCAGACCCCGTGATGGTTTCTACCAGCGGGAGCAAGCTTATGGAAGATAACGCCGTCGCTACTCTTCGCACTCAACTGCTTCCCCTCGCCGATATTATTACACCCAATATTCCGGAAGCAGAAATTTTAGCGAACTGCAAAATTGAGAGTAAAGAGGATATGATAAATGCGGCAAAAACAATTGCGAAATATATTCACGGCGGAATTTTAATCAAAGGCGGTCATTTTGGTGGCGATGCGGATGATTTACTCTGGGACAATAATCAAGCTTTCTGGTTTCACCAGAAAAAAATAAACAATCCGAACACCCATGGCACAGGCTGTACACTGTCCTCTGCCATTGCCAGCAATTTAGCAATGGGATATGATAAAAAAGACAGCATTGCCAATGCAAAAAAATACATCACTGGGGCACTGCAAGCTCAACTTAATTTAGGACACGGAAGTGGACCACTCAATCACTGCTTTGCCCTTTAAAAATAAAACAAATAATATGGTTAACCAACAAGTAAATATTTTACTATTTTTAAGCAAGAAAAATTAGCAAAACCAAGAAAATAAGTTCTACCCCTGATATAATGAACCAATTAACTTTTACCAGTTACAATAAAAGCTATATTATAAATTGTACAATGAGAAAGTTTTAGGATACAATTCTTATTTATTCTTAGCTTAACAGCAAGAATAATATTATTTTTCAGTTTTGAATTTTATTTCAATAAAAAATAATTCTATTTACCCATTAAGAGACGCTTTCATATGGAACAAGTTTGCAACAAAAAAGAATGCACCGGCTGTGGTCTTTGTGCAAATCTTTGCGATTTTATTCAAATGCGTGAAGACACCACTGGTTTTTTTCGGCCTGTCATAGATCAACGCAAATGCATCGATTGCGGGAAATGCGTCAAAAATTGTCCTGCAGTGCATCCATATAATCAATTTCATCCGCGACCACTAGATGTTTTAGCCGCGTGGAATAAAAACGAAGAAGTCCTACACGAGAGTTCATCAGGGGGAGCCTTTTCAGCCTTTGCGGAAGCCCTTTTAGAGACAGGCGGCGTTGTATTTGGTGCCGCTTTTGATTCAAAATTTCATCTTCGGCACATCGCCGTTACGCAAAAAGAAGGGCTTGCAGCACTCCGAAAATCAAAATATGTACAAAGTGAAATCGGTTTAAGTTATCGACAAGCAAAAGATTTTTTAGAAAGCGGAAAAGAGGTTCTCTTTACTGGAACGCCTTGCCAAATTGTAGCGCTGAACCGTTTTCTTAAAAAGAAATATGAAAATTTATATACTGCGGATGTCATTTGTTATGGTGTACCTTCTTCGGGGCATTTAAAACGCTATATTGCCTGGCTATCCGCAAAATTGAACAAAGAAATAACGGCCTTTCAGATGCGCAATAAGGAAAAAGGCTGGGGACAGCATCCCTTAATCATTTTCAAAGATGGGAGTAAAAAATTCCTTCGCGGAATCGATAACGCATTTATCTATTCTTACTACAATGCTTTATCCATTCAGACTGCATGCAATGAATGTCCCTATATGACATGCAAACGTTCCAGCGATATTACAATAGGGGATTTCTGGAAGCTGGGAGAAAAAGAGCCCTTTCCTTATAAGACGAGTCAGGGGATCTCCCTTCTGCTAGTCAATTCTCCCCAAGGGCAAAAGCTCCTTAAACGATCTGAAAATAATTTAAAATGGATCCCCCGCACATTAGAAGAAGCTCTCATCGGTCAGTCGCGTTTAAGAAATGTAAAACGAGAACCATGGAAAACAAAAAAACAAGAAATCATTCAGCAAGAATATTGCCGAGAAAAAGATTACACCGTTCTTGCAAAAAAATATTTTTATAAGAAGAAACTTGCCAAAATTCTGAGCACCATTCTTCCACAAAGCATTCTTTATAGATATCATGATTATATCAACCGACTGCAAACAAAGATAAAAATAATATTTCAAAAAAAAAGCAACTAGTGTAAAAATATTTTTTACCCCCTTTTCAAAAAAAGGACTAAAAATGAGATTTTTATTAGAACGCAATTTTCTACCGACACAGCGCCTTGAATGTCATGAAGCTAAAATTCCAGCGATGCCCTTTTCCCTTGATCCAAATTTTATTAAGCGCTATCTTACAATCGCAAAATTAGCATCCGAACATCTTAAAGAAATTCTTACCTTTGCCCATAGCATTCTTCAAACTCCCCTGTACAAAACAATCCTATGGCATTTACATAGATGGTATATTGGAAACATTGACGTTGAAGGAAATGGCCAAAACATATTGATATTTTTGCGCATGACACCGGCAAAATATCTCTTCTTATTGCCATGAGCCTCATTCCACTTATAGAGGAGCGTTCCAACGCGAGCGTTTTCCGAAACGCTATGCGCTTAATGCAATAGATCGGATTGGTTCCAGCATTATTATACGCGAGCAGGCCTTCCCTGGCGACCTCCTTACGAACCATTCAATGCTGTGCCGCAGAAATTTCTCGACATGTACCCCCTCTGAGACAATGGAACTTCGTCCAAACGTTCCTGCTAGCATTACCAAAGACGCACAAAAATTAGCACAAGGTTACTACGGTCTTATCACTCTTCTTGATCAGCAGTTCGGACGCATTCAAGAAACACTGAAAGAACTCGGCGTTGCCGAAGATACCATTATTGTTTATACTTCAGATCATGGTGATATGCTGCCAGTCATCACCTGTTCAATAAGCAGGTGCCCTATGAAGAATCCATTGCCATGCCGCTCATCGTTACTTGGCCGGAACATATAAAACCTGGCATCAACAATAAACTTATTAGCTTGACAGACCTGCCTGTAACATTCAGTTTCTATCTTGACACGGTCTTCCCCTACACAGATGGAGAAGACCTCTCAGACCTTCTTCGATCTCCGGAAGCAAACGGGCCGACTCTTTTCTTATTTTCAGTCTTATTCCTTGTCATCAAGCAGAGGACTGCGGTGCCGATGAATGGTGCGGCTTACTACACATTCGTTCGTAACGGCAAGCGAAAACAAACAATTTTTTTTGATAATGACGCGGAGCCTTACCAACTTAACAATCTTGCAGACAATCCGAAACACAGTCATCTACAAGCAAAATTAAATGCAAAATTAGATCAAAAATTGAAGGACTGCGGATACCATTTTCGCCCATGGCGACAAATGGTTCAGGAAGATCACTTTCTCAAAACATGGAATAAAAGCCAGACCTTTTTTCATCGAAAACCGCTCATTTCATCATCGGAGGAAGGCTAAAAGCAGAAGTTTTAAGCCTGTTTTAAAAGAAAAAATCTCCGTTCAAAACAAGAATTTGAACGGAGATTTTTTTATCGTCTAATAATTTAAAGATTATAGAGTTGCAAGACCAGCCTCTATTGTCTTTATAACTTTCTTAAACTCGACATCATTCATCGCTTTTGCTTTTTCGGATGTACCATTGGTAAACTGAGCGCGTGCTTCATCATCACCGACCGTGACACAAATGGAGCAATCGCATTCCTGACGTGAAGAGAACGCCGCATCCAAATCAATTTTATCGCAGTATTTATTTACTTTAATATACTCAGAAATCATACCGAGCAATTTTTCGCCGGGGCAGTCTTCCTGCTGTGCGCAAATTGTCAGCGTAATTGGCAGTCGTTTTTCATCCGTACCGCGAATAATCGGCAGTTTTGCATCGAATATTTGACTGCGATTTGCATATTTTGTATGCAGCAAGTGATGCGCCACTGGATTACCAGGCTCTCCACCGAGGCTTTCCTTGTACATTTTCTCCAAGACATAATTGTCCTGAGACTTCTGGATTTGCGCTGCTTTGTCTGCATTATACAGCCCCTGCTGACGCTCGACGCGCTTCTTATTTGTTACACCTACTGGCTGACCGCCACCGGAGATACAACCACCAGGACATGCCATAACTTCAACGAACTGATATTTCGATTTTCCATTGCGAATATCTTCACAGATTTCACGCGCTGTTGCCAAGCCATAAACTGCCGCAACATTCAGGGTAATACCAGCCACTTCAAGCGTTGCTTCCTTTACTTTATCCATTCCTCGAACGGCTTTAAAATCAACCTTTTCAAGGGGTTTTCCTTCCAGTTTTTCAACTGCAAAACGAAGAGCCGCTTCCATCACACCGCCGCTGGCACCAAAAATAACACCACCGCCAGTAGAAAAGCCCATTGGCATATCAAAAGCTTCCGGATCCAACTCATCAAGTTGAATACCCATTGACATAATCATGCGGGCAAGTTCACTTGTTGTAATAACAACATCCACATCCGGCTTTCCATCGGTGCTCAATTTCGGCAATTGTGCTTCATACTTCTTTGCCGTACAAGGCATAATAGAAACAACATACATATCTTCGCGCTTACAGCCAAGCTGCTTCGGAAGAATATTTTTTGCAACAGAACCAAACATCGCCTGCGGAGAACGGCAACTAGATAGATTCGACAATAATTCAGGGAAATAAATTTCGCAGAATTTCACCCAACCCGGGCAGCAGCTTGTGAACATCGGCAATGCGCCGCCATTCTGAATACGCTTAATTAACTCAGTGCCCTCTTCCATGATCGTCATATCTGCACTGAAACAAGTATCATACACATGATGAAAGCCCATTATTTTCAAAGCTGAGACGATCTTTCCGGCTACATTCACGCCAGGCTTGAAACCAAAATACTCTCCAAGAGCGACACGAACAGAAGGCGCAATCTGCACAACAACCGTTTTGCTTTTATCATATAACGCTTTCCAAACTTTATCCGCTTCCTGTTTTGGAACAATAGCGCCAGTTGGGCAAACAGCAGCGCATTGACCGCAGTTTACGCACTCCACTTTACCTAAATCCGAATTCATAGCAGGTGCGACGCGGACTTTTGAACCACGATTGATAAAATCAATTGCACCAATACCCTGGATTTCTCTACAAACGCGCACACAGTCACCACAAAGCACGCATTTATTCGGATCCCGCGTCAGCGCTGGTGAAGAATTATCGATTTCGACAAACTGA
>JBAYAV010000058.1:0-11463 GCA_041669565.1 Lentisphaeria bacterium | reverse complement strand
CCATAAAAAACAAAAAAGCTGTCTTCATCTTCCAATTCAGGACGAATAGCCTCAATTGATTTATCTAAAAAAAAGAGCGAAACACTCCAGCCACTTTCCTTTAATACCATCGGAACTTCGTTCCTATATTGAACCATCGCCGGCGTAACCGAAACAGATCCAAAAATTTTGACTTTACGAATACTTTGGTTTGTCATTTCAAAGGACGGTACATAGACACCTTTGCCTTGATAATTACGGACAATCCCTAGCCGAACTAAATCTTTTAAGGCACGATTTGCTGTTCCATAACTTACATCAAATTCCTTCGATAAACACCGGCAACTCGGCAATTGTTCTCCTGCCGTATAGATGCCATCTCTGATACGCTTTTTCAGCAAAGCAGAAATTCGACCCGATTTAGTATTTTTTTTTATTTTCTGCAACATTTTTTATAGTGATATACTTTTTTTAATAACACAACTACTATAATACGTTTTTCTTAAAAAGTCAACAGCACTACAATAATAAAAAACTTTTCAAAAAATGATACAAAACATCTTAGCGACAAAAGGATGGTTTTACGTTATCATTTCAAGTCCATCATAGTATTCGATACATTCAGCAATAAAAACAAATAATTCATACTGCCCGAAGCACAAAATTGCTTTTCTCGCAGTTAAAACGTTTCGCAAGAGTTGTAAATAAAGAATAAACAAATAATTTATCTAATGTTGACTCGGCAAAGACGGAATCTTTCAAAGAAGTAACCAAGCATATCAATACGTGCTTCTGGCCATCGGATCATTAATAAAAGCCAACAATCCGCCGAAATACAACAATCATTAGTCCCACAAAAAATAGATGATATATAAGTTGCCTTATTATCATTATTCAATTTATTGAAAGAAGTAAAAAATGGAAAATGTCTGCCTGTATTATTTTTCGGGTTCCGGAAATACTTTAACAATTGCCAAAAAAGTACAGCAAGCTTTTAAAGACAAAAGTTATGAATGTGAATTAATTAATATGGAAGACGGAATCGTCCGTGATCATCCCTACAGCTATATTGGGTTACTTTATCCGGTAGCAATACAATCAACCTTCCCTTTAGTCTGGGAATTTGTTAAAAATATGCCGAAAACAGACAACCAGAAGATTTTTATGATAAGTACCATGATGCTGTTTGCCGGCGGGAGTACAGGACCGATGAAAAGAGCCGTACAAAAGAACGGCTATACACCAGTAGGAGCCTTGGAATTAAAAATGCCAAGCAATATTGCTACAGACGAAAGAGATGAAAAGAAAGACGCCGCTAAAATAAAAGAAGCCCTTGCCCTTGCAACTCAATTTGTCGAAGACTTGATCCAAGGAAGAACCAAATGGAAACGCATCCCTATTCTTTCCGATATTATAAGACTCATCTCAAAAAAAAGAAGTATCTGGAAAAAGATAAGCCGGCGAATCGATATTTACACCGACAAATGTACGCTGTGCAATCAATGCATCAAAGAATGCCCTACAAAAGCTCTTTATCACTTTAACGGCCATATCGAAATAGACCATAACGCCTGCGAATGCTGCATGCGCTGCGTGAACCTTTGCCCCGAAAACGCTTTTTTCCTCTATGGCAAAAAGGTATATCAAAATACAATTCTAAAAGATACCCAAAAATAACAAAAACGTTTTCGGGAACGCAGCCTTATTTTACATCAAAAGCAAAAATCTTATTCGTGCCTGATTTTCCACGCACAGCATCAATAACCAACCGCACTCGTTTTGCCGTAAATGGCTTTGTAATTCGAACCAGCCGCTGATAATTATTTTCCGCGCAATAAATTGTAGACACCTTACCATCTGCGTCCTCTGCTTCTATATGAAATCCCCGCACAATTGTTTCCGGTGTCTGATATTTCGGCATATCCAACGGAAAATTACAGACCATATTCAAATTTCGATTATTCATACCCCGATAAACAAGATTGCTGTCAAAAACAAGACGGATCTCCTGCAATTCCGTTTCCCGCGACAGCTGATATTCAGCCCAGTCTCCCTCACCAGCAATCCAGCTGTTATCATCGTCACCCAATTCCCGTTCATCGCCATTCCGCAAAACTTCTGCATCGCCTTGAGAAGCCACAACAATCGACTCAGCCGAAATTTTGCTTACAGAACGGCGCAGCCCGGGAAGCCAGCAATCATCATCCATTAATGCCTGCTGTAATTCTGGAACCCATTTTTGCGAAACACCACGCGGCAAAATGCCTTTTTTTACTGCGAGCATTGCTCCTGTGCCAACAGCCTGCCCCAACAACGCACATGTTGCCATCACCCGTGTTGAACTCATCGCCGAATGCGTCGCACTAATATTGCGCCCCGCAAACATTAAATTATCAATATTTACGGAATAAAGACACCGATACGGTATGCCAAATGGCGATGGCGCAGGGTGAAAAATAGTCGGCACACCGCGATAATCAAAACCAGCCGGATGATGATCATCCATACTCCACCCGCCATAGGCAATAATATCCTTAAATTTTCCCGCTGCACTTACATCATTTTGAGTCATGATATGATCCCCAACATAGCGCCGGCTTTCACGCTTGCCCGGAAGAAAACCAACCCACTCCAAAACCCAATTCTCGGCACCGTGATCGCCATAATTTTTAATATGATCCCAGAGACCAAAAGCGATCTTCAGCAGCTCGTCGCGCAATTCTTCCGTATCTTTAATAGAGTCGTTTTCTCCACCGAGTTCCAGCCACCAAAAGTTGTTGTTTGGGAAAAAGCGATGGCTACGATGTGCTAATGATTCTTCATCAGGATACTTATTTGCCCACGCCGGCGGAATAAATTTTTGCGGCTGATTCGTTTCCCGCGCCTGAATCAAGCAACTCATCCCCATCGTCCGTCGATCCGCCTGGACAGGGGCGATCGACTCCTTAAATTCGGCACGCGCCTCACGTCCCATCCGAAATTCTGCCCCTGTCAGAGGCGCCAGCACACTGTCGCCAGAACAATCCGCAAAGATATCAGCCTCTACCTCATGCCAATCCTGCGTTGTTAATTGCCAGCCTTTAATCGATTTAATATGCGTGCCATCCATTTCAGCATCATTACAGGAGCAATTCAGCAGGACGGTTAAATTCTTCTGAAACTTCACTTTTTCATACAAGATACTATCCCAAATTGAAAAATTTGGGTAGTTATTACGATAGAGGTTTTCGAGACGGATTTCTTCAATGAGCCCTGTTTCAAGATTTCCATGCGCACCGCATACCCACATTCTGATTTCACTGGAAGCATTCCCGCCCAGAACTGGGCGATCCTGCATCAGCAGCGTTTTTACACCATGACGCGCTGCCGTAATAGCAGCACACATGCCAGCTAATCCACCACCCACAACACAAAATTCAACTTTATGTTTTATAATACTCAAAATCGATTCTCCTTTCATGAAACAGGCCCGTTCTCAATCAGAGCGGCATACTGCCTCAAATGATCTAATAATTTCGGCAATTCTTCTTTATTGCGCATCCCAGAAACAGCCAAGCCAGCATACGCAGGATGCCCAATGCATACCGCCATGCTATAATGATCTACTTTGCTGCTGGGAAGATTTTTTTTCGTGTTATACATCAGCCCATAGCCTCGCCGTCTCGTTTCCGCTACTTTTTCCAATAAATCAAATGGTGGATCCCCATGGTAAATCGATTCTATTTTTTGATCCGACAACTCTGCCAGCAACGCAACCCCTACACTGGAATCCTTTGCCGGAAATAAATAATGCAAACCGATACCCTCCCCCATTGATTTCTTACCCGATTCATGGAAAAGATAACATATTTGATCCTTCCACAAAACGCCCAATGCAACCGTGGTGACTTCATTGACCAATTCTTCCAAATATTGAAAAGCACGCCGCAGCAAGCCCGAAGCAACCATACTTTGCGCAGCAAGAACATGCATCCCCACACCAACCGCATATTTTCGCGATTGCGTTCGAGTTGTATAGCCTAAATACGCAAAAGTCCTTAATAAACGATTCACACGTACCGGACTTAATCCTATCTTCTTCGATAACTCTAAACCTGAAACTGGGTGATCACTTACCGCTAATTCCTGAAGAACCGCCATCCCATCAATTAAACCACTTACTTTCTGGGCCGGCAATAAATCTAAAGCAGATTTTTTTTTCGTTTTTCTCTTCATTTTAAAATTTTGCCCACCCTTGGCTCCCGCCGTTTTAGAGAAACACTTCCGAATAATCGTTCTATTTATTTTTAGACATATTACTATTATAGCAATCTATTACCATTTTACAAAAGGATTTCAAAAAAAATATGCAAAAAAGAAGCTCCATTGCAAATTATAAAAAAAAGCAGAACCAAACGCGAGCGCAGAAACAAAGCATTTTTTTATTTTTTTTGCCTCTGTTATTTAGCATAAAACAAAGATTTATATCTAGAATTAATTGATATTTATCGATTATCAATTAAATTTAACAAAGAATCACGGGACTTTTATTTACTCGAAAGTCATGCCGAATGGCATAAAAAAAAACATGTTAAAATAAGAGGTAGTATCATGGGAAAAACCAGAGATAGTAAAAAAGAAACGAAAAAAGAACCGTTAATGACTGCGAAAGAGAAAAAAGCCGCAAAAAAAGCTAAAAAAGCGAAAAGTTGAATAAGTCCCAAAATACCCCGTTTCTCCTATGAATATTCGTGCCCTACCGGCAGATTTATTCAACGATTGGGGATCGTGGTATTTTGGACAAGCCCCGACATCGGAATCGAATATTTTCCGCTTCGGTTGTTTTTATAAATGCCTGAATTGCCCATTTGCCCGCATCGTTAAATCGTTCGACAATAATTTCGGATTTCAGTTGGCAACAGTCACTTTTTTTAATATTATTGTGTGTTTTTTTTGTTCTATATTTCTAAATAAATAATTTAGAATATTGCAATGATCATCACATTTGGGATATTTTTTTAAAATTTATATCCAAGCACAGTCCATATATCATTTATTTCAAAAAGAATCAAACGCTTTTCAAGAGTTTATTTTTTATGGGGTTCAAAGCGCGTTCGTTTATTTTTCTTTTTTCGTTTGCTTTGTGCCACGGCCATTTTATAAAAAACTTCCTGAGATCTTATTTTTATCTTCGGATTTTTTTTAGGCGAGTCATAAGTCCCATCGCTTTTTATCATTCTGCCGCGCATCGTATCGCTTAAAGACGTCATTAAGATTTGGATGAGTTTTTCTTTTGCTTTTTCTTCTTCAATTGGAATTAGCAATTCGATTCTTTTTTCCAGATTCCGTTCCATCCAATCGGCGCTCGAAATAAACAAAAGAGGATCCCCGCCCTGATGAAAATATAGAATTCTAGCATGCTCAAGAAACCGATCCAAAATTGAAATAACTTTAATGTTTTCACTTAGATTTTTTTCTCCCGGGCGAAGACAGCATATACCGCGAACATTAAGACGAATCTTTACTCCGTCCTTAGATGCCGCATACAACGCGTCAATGATTTCTTTATCCACAAGAGAATTAAATTTTGCCATAATCAGGGCTTCCTGACCATCTTTTGCGCGCTCGGCCTCACTAGCAATTAACTCCAGCAATTTTTCTTTAATCGAATACGGCGACTGATAAATTTTATTATAAGGAATCGGATCCGACAGTCCAGTTACCGCATTAAAAAATCGCGCTGCATCCATTCCCAGCTCAGGATCGGCAGTCAGATAGCCCACATCACTATAAATCTTAGCGGTTGCATCGTTATAATTTCCAGTGCCATAATGAACATAACGAACAATACCAGAAGACTCATTTCGCACAACGAGGCAGATTTTCGAATGCGTTTTCAGCCCTTTAACGCCATAGATAACTTGGATGCCCGCATCCTCAAGTTTTTTAGCCCAGTGAAGATTATTTGCTTCATCAAAGCGCGCTTTAATTTCAACAACCGCCGTCACATATTTTTTGTTTTCCGCAGCGGTAATAAGAGCGCGCAGGATTGGGCTATCTGTGCTTGTTCTATAAAGGACTTGCTTAATCGCCAAAACATCGGGATCTTCTGCCGCCTTCTGGACAAACTTTACGACTGGATCAAAGCTTTCATACGGATGAAATAATAAGACGCTGTGATCCTTTATTTGTTTAAAAATCGACTTTGTTAAAACAATATCCGGCGAGGGGTGTGGCATCCACGGCTTCGCCGCTAATTTTGGGTATTCCCCCGAAAAACAAAGCCTCTTAAACGCTGTTAAATCCACAGGACCAGGTGTCCTGATTGTAAATGCTTCATCCACATTGAATATATTTTGCAAAAATTTTACAGACTCCTTTCCCGCATCTTCCGGGACCTCTATGCGCACGCAGTCGCTAGACAATCTGCCATTCAAAACAGATTGCATCGCCGCGGCTAAATTTTCTGAAAATTCTTCTTCTATCGCAATATCACCATTTCGGGTCAGTCGAAACGGAAACGTCTCAACGATTGTTTTCCCCTGAAAAAGTTGTTCCATAAAAAGCTTCGCAATATCTTCCACAAAAAGATACCGAAAATCATTTTCTGAAACGGACGGCAGCCGCACCATTCTCTGCAGCATTCTCTGCAGCGGAATGGCAGCATACAAGAAGGGCTTTTGCGGATCATCATTTTTAATCACGACCAACTCATACATGCTCAAATTTTCGAGTGCCGGAACCTTCGTATTAAGATCCAGTTTCATCGGTGTTATCACCGGCATAATGCGCGTATCAAAATAATTCGCGAGCCAATTAAGATCCTTTGGGGATAAATCTTTTATCGACACATTGACAATGCCAGAATTATTTAACTCAGCCTGAATATTTTTCAGCGTTTTATACTGATCCTGATTGATTTTTTTATATTCTTTTGAAATGGCTTCAAGCTGCTGTTTTGGTGTCATATCAACAATATCCGGAACTTGATATTCATTGCTATTTACAAGCAATTTCAATCCGCCGACACGAACCATAATAAATTCATCCAAATTAGATGCTGTTATGGTTAAAAACAACAGACGGTCAAGTGGAAAGTTCGTGATATTGCTTGCTTCATCCAAAACTCTGCGGTCAAATTGCAGCCAGCTTAATTCACGATTTATATATTTATCTTTATTTTTCATGTTACGCTTTTCAGTTTTTGGCAATAATCGTCACTTTCAAACCATAAATATTTGAAAACAAAGATGATGCATTGATTAATTTTGACTGAATCATTGCTATATCTAATGATTTTTCAAAAATAATTTGAAAGACATCCTCTTTTATTTTATAAGAATGCTTTTGATAAGAATTCGTCAGCAGACTCATCACTCTTGTAATTCTTAGAATGGCGGCAAGCTTTGAAACTCTGATTTTATTGATCCGGTCAAGAAGAACAAATTCCTCATGCATACTACTCGGCAATGCCCCACAATAATATCGCGCAATCAGCGCAATCAATGTCTTGTTTTTAGAACTGATACCAAACAAATCCGAATTTTCAATAATATACATTGCATGCTTGTGATCTTGCGTCATCGATATAAACTGCCCCGTTCCATGCAAAATTGCCGCCATGTTCAACAAAATTTCATCCTCTTCAAAAAATTCAAAATGCTTACTTAAAAAGGCTAGCATACTATAAGAATATTTTGAAACCGTACTGACAAAACGAGAGTTCACGCCGTACTTCTTTGAAAGAACCATTGCTGAATTATAAACCTGACGCTTAAACTCATTCGTCCAGGATTTTGTCGATATCACTTCCTGTAAAATACCACTGCGAAGCGACCCTTCCAGAACAAAAAAATATTTCATCTTAAAAGTATTGATCAATTCAAGATAGATCATCAGGGTCGGCAGTAACGATTCCGCATTCTCATACGATAACGAGTACTTTTTTGCAATTTTATCAACACTGTTTTTCGCCAATTCTTTAACAACGCTTATAAATTCGCTTGTAGTTACTTTTACAATAGAAGTATTTGTCTGCTTTGGATTCAGCAAATGTGCAACAAAACGCATTTCACTGCCTAATGCCACAAGATTTGCTTTGTGCGTCAAATCAACAATTGATTTAATCTTATTAATAGTGGGTCCTATTAAATTCTGAACAACTTCCTGATACTCCTCGCTGCCATACTTTTCAGTTGCTTTCGCCTTTGAATTAACTCGATAGGATCCCTGTTCATAAACATGCGAACTCGTAACACGACCATTCTCAAAATAGACACAGTCCGTACTTCCACCACCGACTTCCAATGTTATTGTATTTTCTTTCTTAAAAAAAACTTCTTTTTCCAGAACCGGCTTCACAGCACGATACGAAAAACGACAAATATCCGCATCATCAAGAATATTAATCAGCAGTCCGGTCGATATGTAAATACGATCCATAAACTGTTCACGATTCGACGCCGTTTTAATCGCGGTTGTTGCCACAACGGTAATATTTTTTTTCAATATACCATATTCTTTTAAAGTCTCGAAAAAATTTCTAACCGCTTTAATGCACTCGGTTGTTGTTTCTTCGGAAATAAAATCCGTATGAAAGGAGTCTCGACCAACAAGCACCGCCTGCTGAAGATTTTCGATAATCCTCAGTTCCCCGCGTCCTTGATTCTCTGCAATCGCCAAACGAATTGCCGTACTCCCGAATTCAATAACCGCAAATGGTATATTTCGTTTCATTTTATTCTTTTGCGTTCTTTTTATTGCTATAATATCGTTTTGCCCAAGCCGCAGCCCCCAGAACCGTAGAATCATCCCCTAGAGTAGCCGCAACGACCTTAAAACTGTCTTTATATACGGGCATGCAGGACTCCTTTGCAACCCTTGAAATCTCTTCTACAAAAAGCTCCGGCATCGCTTCAATCAACCCACCGCCAAGAATAATATAATCCGGTGAAAAAAGATTCACCAGCACACTTCCAGCCACCTGACCTAATAAAAAACACGCATTTAAAATAATCTTTTTTACAGCAACATCGCCATTTTCTATTGCTTTTGCCAGAATACCGCTTTTAATATTTGCAATATCCGTGCCGACTTTTTGCATAATATAGGGCGCTTCGCCGCGGTACGCCGCTTTGGATACTTCGCCTGCAATTGCCAGCCTGCTGGCAAAGGTTTCCAAACAGCCGCTGTTGCCGCACCCGCAAGGAAATCCGGGGGTCTGAATTTTGATATGCCCAATTTCCATCGAACTGATCGTGCCTTCGTAGACCACGCCATCCTTCACGCAAGCGCCGCCAATCCCCGTTCCAGGGAAGATGCCAATCGCGCATTTTGCTTTTTTAGCACCCCCAAATTCGCATTCTGCAAATGTTCCCGCATCAACATCATTGATAATTTTAACGGGGCACTGAAACTCTTTACTCAATTCTTTTTCCACTTCCACATCATGCCAATTCATATTGGATAATTTGATAGCGATTCCTTTTTCCGCATGAATCGGCCCAGGAATTCCAATTCCCAAGGAAAGAATATCTTTTTTGTCAAGATTATTCTTTTGCAAAAGTACATTAATTGTATCAATAATTCGCTTTAAGCCATTTTTTTTACCAGATGCGCCTTGTGTTTTTTGTTTTAAAAAACAGAGTTTCTTAAAAGAATCATCGTATGCCGCTACGAGCATTTTTGTTGCCCCTAAATCAAAACCGAGCCTAATTTTTTTACTCATTTTATAGATATCCTTTTTTAAATAATGTACAATCACAATATTAAATTTTTATTTGCTTTTTAAGCAAAAAGAGTAAAAATGGCTTTCCTTTTCATTCTTTCAAAAATAAATAATTGTAAAAACGAATCATCATGAATTTAACACACCAAATATACTTTTTCAATAAATTCTTAAAAAAGCCGGCACATCTCACCGGTAAATGTTGAATATTTTTAATTTCATGTATTCGTAATCTCGCAATCCATACGCTTGTCAAACAAGGTTTCTTATCAAACCCAAGACTCCAAGATCGATCTCCGATTACTTTCGATTTCTTTTTGAGTTGACAATCAGCAGCATCGTTTGGCAAAAATTCAACCCATTAAAAAATCGGAAACACCAAGTCCAAATTTTCTAAATATCTTTATTCGTATTGTTCCGCTATAGCACATGGCAAAGTTGATCCGAATATCTTGGCAACCAATTCCGCTCGCCTGAATGACAAATGAATCGATTAAAATTATAGAGGCGGAATATTTTCCGACCGTTTTTGCACAGACGCTGATTTTTATATACGTACGTCGTCAAGACAACCGATGTTTGAGGGATAAAATATCAGTGTTTTTTTACAACGGGAAGCAGGACGAGGCGTGAGATTTTTTTTACAACGGAAAGGAACGGAAGGAAGGAAGGAAACGGAAAAGACAAAATGCAAGGACTGGAATGCTGAATGGGCTGAGGACGGAGCCATAATTTTTTTTGTACTTCGGGCTACCGCCCGATGTACAAAAAGGGTGTCCATTTGATAACTTATAGTGCATTCATTATAATGGATACTGTTTAGACCTTATAGGGGAAATAAGCTTTTTTTGTTTTTTGATAGGCATAATTATTATTGCTCACTTTCCTTTTCTGTTGTAAAATATTTTTTAAAAAAGGAACGGAAAAATACAATACAATCAAAACGAAGAGAAACAAGGTGATGTTGGAAGGCGTGTGTAGGGGCTGAATATTTTCCGACCGTTCTTGCACGGCCACTGATTTTTATATACGTACGTCGTCAAGACAACCGATGTTTGAAATCAAAAGCGGCGCACAGACGTGCGCCGCTTGTACCTTGCCACCACAAACTATTTTCACATAAAAGAACGGACTGTATGTCTTTTCGTGCGTGGCTGTACGCTTGTCCATTTTTAGTTCCTCGCGCAACTTCAATAAACGGGTATTGAACGCTTTTTCCTCGTCTGCCGCTTTTTCAGGGATGCAGATACATTCTACATTTTCCTTTCACAACATCACCCTTGTTCTGTTTATACCCCTTTTCCTTAGGAATCCAATTATTCTCATTCGACAATCAAGTCCGCAAAAAAATCAGGACAAAAATGTTTAACTGAATTGTTCGGGCTAAAAGTAGATACCTCATTGATTCCGTCGCGGGGACGGGTCCGATAAATATTCATCTTCAGTTTTCCTTTGATAACCTTCAAGTCTTCCCACGGAATCAGCATGACAGCAGTCCAGCGGTCCTTGCGGATGGAAGTCTTGCTTATCAAACCATCGGAGTTCCATGCGCTATTGGTTGGCATTCCTGTGGTTGAATCATGAATTCCGTCCCAGATCGTGCCTTTTGGGGTAACGATATACTGCACACAAATCACACCGGAAGGCTCGCTGAAAAAGATTTCCACATTATCATCTTCCCAAGCGGCATCATCGCGTTTGGCCATATCCTGTTTAATCTCTTTTGTATTCGAGTCGAAACAGACAAATGCCAATGCCAACCCTGTATCTGTTGCATG
>JBAYAV010000057.1:0-11528 GCA_041669565.1 Lentisphaeria bacterium | reverse complement strand
TGTTCAGAAATAACCTTTCCATTTGCCTGATTCTCGTGAATGCTTTTTGTGCCGCCAACCTCGTCACATACCTGAGGGTATGCTCCTCGTTGTCGGCCCCAAAATCAAATCACGATTTTTTCGACAAATTGTCAAGTTCATTTTTTTACAGCCC
This sequence comes from Lentisphaeria bacterium, assembly GCA_041669565.1. GTDB lineage: Bacteria > Verrucomicrobiota > Lentisphaeria > Oligosphaerales > Oligosphaeraceae > JBAYAV01. The sequence continues at coordinate 11,374 of JBAYAV010000057.1, read as the reverse complement.
CTAAATAACAAAAAAAAGGAAAAAGATGTATGAAAATCTGGATCACAATATTTGCCTTAATAGTAACTGTATTCTCTGTTAACGCCCAAACAAAAATTTTTGAGTTAAAAATCACACCGGACAATCTGAGGATTTACGACAAGTATCATCAAAACGCCACGGAAATCGTAACGGAGTCCGGCAAAAAAATAATTCACTTTAAAAAGCACGGCACACTGATAATTCCACTCGTTCTCACTGATTTTATAGGGAAAAAGCTCAAAATTAGTATTTCGTTCCGGACCACTAATGTACCGGAAACACCGAAGGGGAAAAACCCAAGTGTATATGGCTTCAAGATGCTGTTCTGCGGTAATACGACGGACAAACAATTTTACGGCAACCAGATTGGGCCATTTCGTGGAACTTGCGACTGGCAAATAGCAACTCGTCAAATAAAGCAAATGGTGCCGGACAATCTTGCCAACCTCTGTTTCAATATCAGCAACCCCGGCGGTGAAGTCTGGATCGATCAATTATACATCGAAGACCTTGCAACTTCAAATGCCGTTTCCCAGGAACCGTTTCCACTTAAAGCTTCGAATGCCACACTGCTGCGACTAGGTCCAATGAAACAAGCGCCGAAAATCGATGGTCGTATAGGCAAAGATGAATGGGTGCAAGCCTCCACCACTTTCGGCGGCATTTCCGACCAAAGTGGCCTGATGACCTCACGCAAGAATAATTTTCGTTTTGGCTATGACGACAAATATCTTTATTTTGCGATTACCAGTGAACTACCACTATCTCCGCAAAAACTCACCGCCAAGGATACGGTAGAATTCATTATTTTACCGCCGAAATCATCCAAGCCATGCATTGTTCAATTCGATTCTACCGGCAAGGGAACAATTGCTTCCGGGGTGAAGATAGCGAATAATTTTGCACCTGATTTAGTGACTAGCAACCAAGGGGAGTGCTGGACCGCGGAAGTGGCCATACCACTAAGCGCACTTGACATCAAGATGGTAAAAGACGGCGAAACATGGGGAATCCAAATGATCCGGCATTGGTCCAGCGATTTGGAAAATGGTTTTTGGCATAAACCGAGTATGGATGGAAAACTAGGAACCTTCATTCCCGACGCCACAGCACCTGCGGTAAGTTTCGACGGATTTGGTCATCATGAATATGAATCCACCGGCAACTACGTCTGGAGTTACCGGGTAGAAAACACCACCCCATCTCCAGTGAAACTTGTTTCCGGCTGCTATATGGTCGGCATTACAGGCGCGCCGACCCTAGACATCAAAAATCCCGATCTCATTGGTAAAGCCACAAAACACCCGATCGGCAGAAAAAGTACCCTCGCTCCGGGGAAAACAGGAGAGTTCAATCTGTATCTAATGGCACAGTTTCCCGGCAAGCCCCGCCTGCTCTTTTCGCAAGTGCGTGATGCCCAAACACAAACCAATTATTATACCCGCACGATGTTTTGGGATGTGGGACAGGCCAAGAGAACAGCAGGCTGGATAGATCGCCTTGGTCTACCATATCTTTGTGCCGGATTTTACCCATCCTATGGAAATAAACTACGTGTCGCTGCTGTTTTTAGTCTTAGAATCCCCTGCAACTCAGCGGTTATTACGGTAACCGACACAAAAGGGAAAATTTGGAAGACCTTAAAATATACCAATTCTGAAAAGATACTCAACGATATCGAAGATGAAACGATGCTCCCCAATCTCCCGCTTGGTGAATATATTGTTACTCTTGATGCTACCGCTAAAAATGGAAAACACTACACTCACAAACGGACCTTTGCCATCCGTAAGTTTCCGTGGCAGAATCTTAATATAGGTAAGGAGCGAATCATTATTCCCCCCTTTAAGCCTCTTATTATTGACAAGTCGAAAAAAGAAGTCCGTGCCCTCCTTACTGGGTACAAATTAGGCGGTGCTCTTTGGGACGCCGTTTATGCTGAAGGCAAAAATATTCTTGCCGCACCGATTGAATTCTTCCTGAATGGACAAAAGTTTTCCACCGGAACCGTAAAACTTATCTCTGCCGAACCGGATCGAGTTGTTTATGAATCAAATGTATCGCAAAGCAATGTGCAGCTACAATTGAAACACGAGTACGACTATGACGGCTTTTGTAAAGTAACTCTCCGGGTCGTTCCACAAGGCAAGACAATTGTAAAGAGCTTTCAACTTCATATTCCGCTTCGGGATGAGTATGTCCGCTTCTATGATCCACTGAACAAATCCGGTGCCCGCGCCAAAAGCGCGCCAAGCCTTGCCGTACCAAAAGGAACCGGTGTCCTTGCTCTTCCCGCCGTTTGTACCCGCAAAGGCCGATTGGAGAATTATTTTTGGTTCGGCGGCCAATACAAAGGTATGTGCTGGATGATCGATAACGATCGCCATTTCTCGTTGTCTCCATTGTTGGACGCACAGCGCCTTAGCCGCAACAAGAATACGGTCACCTATACCATTGACATCGTGAACAAGGCCACAACCTGGGAAAAACCCTTTGAGATCGTGATGGGCTTCGAGCCAACCCCGGTCAAGCCGCAGCCGGCAGGCTACCGCAAGATCGGCGAGTTTATGTATGACTATCCACCTCCCAAAAATTGTGACTTTGCCGGAATGGGCGCAGGATACAACATGGTTAATGACCTCCTTTATCCACTGGGTACCATTCCCAACGGCGATATGAGTTACTATAAATTTCTCATGGCTTCCCGCAACAATATCCCCACCCCAAAAGAACGCCTGGCTTTCGTTAATGATTATTTTGCTCGAAATGCCGACTGGATAAAGAAGAATATGCCGTTCGTGGACCTTTCAGTGCTGCGTCAAATGTTGCGGGACAAGCGAAAGTACGGGCAGAAATATTTCCTGCTATATCATAATCCGGCCCTCTATTCTCATTGCTGGCCCGAGGCTGAGATGTACAAGGCTGAGTGGCTGCCCTGGGACTATCCAGTGGACGATGCTGCCAATGAATACATCGCAACCCATACTAAAGAATATATCGACAAGATGCTTTACGAGATGCGCGAACAAGCCCGAATGGGATATGATGGCATGAACTTTGACTGTTTTCCGCTTGGTGGTGGTTTTAATACTGAAATCGGTGCCGGCTATCGAGTTAAGCCGGGCAAGGTACCTCTCATTTATAACAAAAATATGTTATCAATTGCGCCTCCTGGAATCAGAAGTGGCAAGTCTCTCTTCACCTGGCGCGAATTAACCAAGCGTACCGCCACCATGCTATATATGGAAAACAAGCTCGTTTACGGTCGTCCGTGGGTAGAGCTCCATGCCTCACACGCCCAATGTGTCCCGATTACCGCTTTCTGCTCCACCACTATTACTTGGGAGCGCGGAAGTGGCGGCGGCGAATATCAGAGCCGTTTCCCTGAAAGCTATATTCTCGCCGACATTGTTGGCACTCAATCCGGTATCATTCCTCGCACCATTGTTTCCACCAAAGGGGCGGTGAAGGGAATTTCAAAAGCCGACGAAGTCAAAAGTCTTATCGCCACATCCTTCGGCTTTGCTCTAATGAATCACTCAGACCAAGGCGTCGAGGGCAGACACCAGGAATACGCCTCAGCCAGGGACTTGGTTTTCTCCTTTGGTTATGGTGATCCGGAGGTGGAGATTTTTCCTTTCTGGGGCAAGAAAAAACAGCCGGTAAGTTGTAATGCAAAAGATATACGAATGACCGTTGTGGTACGTCCTGACGGCAAAGGTCTTCTGATGATCGGCAACCTCGGAAATAAAGTAAAAGCCACATTTGATCTTTCTGGATTAGGCTATAAGAATTGTATCACTAAAAATGCTGAAACGGACAAGAAATTAAGCGATAGACAGAAAGTTACCATTGAAATTCCGTATCATGGATATGCCTTGATCTTAGCGGAAGCCGTAAAAGAAACAAAAAGATAAAGCTCCATGCTACAGGAACGCGGTATTAGCCCCACTGGAATAAATAGGACTAAAAACACGATGATTGAGACGTTGTGTTTGCCTCTTTCAGTCATGCTTCCGAAGGATCTTTTTCTAAATAGACGCCATTTTTGATTCCTTATTCCGCTGGATTATTCGTGAGATTTACAGCGGAATTTAAGGAATACAAAGAGTTCATTCTTGAATGTTATCAGGCGTTTACAAATATTATTTGTTTCGTAGTATTCGAGTTCTGGATAGAAGTGTAAATTTTTGAAGCGTTTACAAATTTTCTTGCAGATAGAACGGTATTCTTCATTGCTAAGCGCGACGCACATATTATAAAAAAACATAGCATCTTTAAACAAATTTTTGATATTTGACACCTAAAAAAATTTTAACAATAACAGGAAAACAAAATTATGATTCGAAACAGTCGGTCTGAGAAAGATGAAGATTTTTTCCAGAAGGAGCAATTTTTAAACACGAAACTATTCTCTAATCTTCGCAAGAAATTTTGTCTGGATGGAATATGGGATTTCCATTTTGCAGAAAACGTTAAGGAAAATTATCAAATTGATAAAATTGAATTTGATACGGTCATGTCGGTGCCCGGATGCTTTGACGCTCAGGACAAATACCGTTTCCGGCGCGGGATCGGCTTTTTCCGTCGTAAAATACGTTGTCATAGCATAATTAAACTGGCAATTGGCGGTCTGGGTTTACGAGGAAAAATTTACTGGGACCGCAAGCTGGTTGGAAGCTCTGAACTGCCCTATTCGCCGATAAACCTGGTGTTTGACGCAGGTAATAATGAGGAACATGAACTTATTATTGCAACAGACAACCGGATTGACAATTCTCCTTCGTCAATGTTCCAGCCGTACTATGATTTTTATGGATACGGTGGTATCTACCGGTCAGTATATCTCAGTTACCTGCCGAAAACCTGGATCGAATATTTTCAGTTGACTACTTTGGATATAACCGACGGAACCATACAACTTAAGCTGGAACTTGATGGCAACATCCCGAAAACGACCAGCGTTTCTATCCGTTTTGACGATAAATTCCACAGTCAACACAAAATCACCGGCGCAACCGGAACCTTAGTTTTGAAAGTTCCAGATTTTCATCTCTGGTCACCAAAAGATCCGACGCTGCACCAGATTACTATTGATATCGGCCATGAGCAGGTACGAGAGTATTTCGGGATTCGACAGATCAAAGCAGAACAAGGGAAAATCCTGCTGAACGAACAAGTGCTAAAGCTAATCGGCTACAATCGACACGATTGTCACCCGCAATTTGGCAATGCCATACCGGATTCATTGCTGCTAAATGACCTGCAGATGATTAAGGATCAAGGATGCAATATGATTCGCGGTTCGCATTATCCGCAATCGGAACACATGTTAGAATTGTGCGACCGCCTCGGACTGCTTGTCTGGGACGAGTCACTTGGCTGGGGAAATCCGGTTGCAGTATTACAGGACGAGGAATTTCAGCGCCGCCAGTATGAACAGACTCGCCTAATGGTTCGAAACAGCATCAACCATCCTTCCATCATTATGTGGGGATTTCTCAACGAGGCCGAAACCTGTAAACCGGAGACTAAACCGTTTATTGAAAAAATCTGCCGCCTGATTCGCGAGGAAGATGAGTCCAGATTAATTACTTTTGCGACAATGTATGGAATCCGAGATCTTTGTTTTGACCTGATCGATGTTATTTCCTTCAATACTTATCCGGGTTGGGGTTCCAGAAAATCGGAAACTCAGTTTTTCGAATCATGGGAAGTCCATAAGGAACTGGATGCTTTGGCGGATTTCATTGCGAACTCGCCTTGGAAAGACAAACCGGTCATCATTAGTGAAATCGGTGCAGAAGCTCTTCCCGGAGACCACAGTGGTCGACGCTGGTCTGAAGAATATCAGGCAAAATTATTGGAGACAGCCTGTCGCCATGTCATCGCGGAGCCGCGGTATGCAGGCATATTGATTTGGCAGTTTTGTGATATCCAAGCCGAGGAAAACGGCCGTTTTCTCATACGTCCTTATGGATTCAATAATAAAGGTGTCGTTGATTCATACCGTCGTCCCAAACTTGCCTGGAGAACCATCCGCAATCTGCTCAACGACATTCAAAATTGATCATATTTTCAGTTATACGATAGAGGAGAACCATCAGCAATCTGCTGAATGGCATAGTCCCTTATAATCAGGACAAAATCTGTCCATAAATTATAGGAATGGATAGACAAGGAATTTTCACAATGTCGAATAATTTACGGGTTGGTCATGACGACCTTAATAAATTTTGTATCGCGGTTTTTGAAAAATGCGGCTTGAGCCATGAAAACGCGGGATTGGCTTCAGACGTATTGACTATGGCTGATTTACGGGGAATTCCCTCACATGGCGTCGCCAGGCTGCGCCGTTATGTAGACGGTTTAAAAACCGGCCAAATGTTGCCGGATGCTCAAAGTAGTACGGTAAAGGAAACCGCCTCGTCAATCGTAATTGATGCGGCGGGGGGGATGGGAGCCCCAGTCAGTGTCCGCACCATGCGGCAGGTAATCGAAAAAGCGCGGACGAGCGGAGCGGCCTTCGGGTGCGTGTTCAATTCCAACCATTTCGGGATTGCCGGATATTATGCGCAGATGGCGGCGAAACCTGATATGATCGGCATTGCCATGACCAATACTGCCGCGCTAGGTGTACCGACCTTCGGGCGGCAGGTAATGTTCGGGACGAATCCACTGGCTTTTTGTGCCCCGGCCAACCGCGAAAAGTTCTTTCTATTAGATATGTCAACAACCGTGGTGACACGCGGGAAAATTGAAGTATATGCATCAAAAAATCTGCCTTTGTCGCATAACTGGGCCGTAGACAAAAGCGGTAAATCGGCAACAGACCCGGAAAAGATTCTGCATGATATGCTTTACCGTTATGGCGGCGGCATTCTTCCGTTGGGAGGTGAAGGCGAACAGTTCGGGGGTTATAAAGGTTACGGGCTGGCGGTGATGGTCGATATCCTATGCGCCGTTTTGTGCGGTGCGCCATTCGGACCGGATATCTGCGACACGGAACTATCTTCAGCGCGGGTCAGCCATTTTTTCGGGGCAATCAAACTTGATCGTTTCCGCGACCCGGAAGCATTCAAAAACGACATGGATAAGATGCTGCGCCAGTTAAAGGACACGCCTACAGCGGAAGGCAGCGAACGAATTTACGTCGCTGGAGAAAAAGAATTCAAAAACGAAACCAAGAACCGCTGCAACGGAATTCCGCTCAGTTTTCCAACTTACGAAAATCTGCAAAAAATCGCCGCCGAATTCGAGCTTGAAACACCAGTGCTGATTCATTAGATGGAGGAATTTAACATGTCATATATAGACAAACTTTTTAGTTTATCAGGGCATACCGCAGTAATCACCGGCGGTGGTGGGGTTCTCTGCGGAGCGATTGCCGAAGCTTATCTCAAAGCCGGCGCCAAAGTCATCCTCTGGGGGCGAACCATTAAGACCCTGGACAACAGGAAACAAGAACTGACCCAAAAAGGTTGTGAGCCTAAAAATATTTTTTGTTTCGAAGTCAACCTCATGGATGAAGTGCAGATAATCCAGACTCTGAGAGATTCGGTTGCAGTAGCCGGACCGGCGGATATTCTGGTCAATGGGGTCGGCGGCAGCAGTAAACGTCTGCCGCTGATTGACACGGATATCGCCGAATACGAGCGGGTAATAAAACTGAATCTGTTGGGAGGCTGTCTGCTTCCGTCCAAACACTTCAGCCGTTACTGGATCGAAAACAAAATGCCGGCATCGATACTGAATATTGCGTCAATGGCGTCTTACAATCCGCTATCAGGGGCTTATGCCTATTCAGCGGCAAAAGCGGCGGTGGAAAACCATACCAGAGCCATGGCCAAGGAATTAGCTCCACATCATATTCGCGTCAATGCCGTCGCCCCTGGTTTTTTTCTAGGGAAACAAAATCGCAGTCTGCTGACTGATGACGATGGTAATCTAACCGAGCGAGGCAGGAACATCATCTCTCGTACACCGTTTGGCCGTTTCGGGCGCGCTGAAGAGTTGTGCGGAACCGCGATCTTTTTGGTTGCGCCTGCGGCCGGATTTGTTTCAGGAGCGACTATCCCAGTAGATGGTGCCTATCTCTGCGACAATATTTAGCGATTCAAAAAACTTAAATAACAGGGAAAATAACAATATCTTTCAATGCATTTCATTTGTTGCTCGACCCGTATAAAAGTTTTTCCGGTCCGTTACGGTTGCTTTATACTCGTCTTAGAAGATCCATTTAAAAGAAAAAACCGCCACCGGAAATAGTACTTTCCGGCGGCGGTTCTTTATTAGGGATATTATTTATCCCATTTTAACTTCAATTTTGCGGGCCTGTTGTTTTGCATTTTTAGGCAAAACCAAACTCAGGACTCCGTTGCTCATTTTCGCGGTAATTTTTTCCCGGTCGATTGCATCGCCCAGCGTAAATTGTCGCTCATAGCGTTTCTTCGAGTGGAACTCGCAGTCTGTCATCGTAAAGCCATCTGGAATTGGAATTTCAGAAGAGCCCTTGATTTCGAGGGTATTCCCCTCCAGATCGACATTCAGGGATTTCTCACTTACTCCTGGGAGATCTGCGGTAACAAGCACTTGGGTTGCATTCTCGATAATATCAACGCGAGGAGTTAAAACTGTCGTATTTTCATTTTTCTCAATTGCAGTAGCAGGTTCCTTTTTTTCTAACTCTTTACTCATAATAGTACCTCCATCTTTCTATTTTTAGTTGTTTCTTTGTTTCATTTTTCATGCCGGAGTTTTTTTCACGGAAAGACCGGCTTGTTGTTCATTAGTCTGCCTTAATACTGATTTTTCGGGCAATTTCTTCTTGTGCTTTGGGCAGTTTTACCGTCAGGATACCATCTTTATAATTAGCGGTGACCTGTTCGGGATTCACATGAAATGGCAGTGCAAAACTTCTGGAAAAAGTTCCAAAGCCGCGTTCGTCTTTCATATAAGAATCTCCTTCTGCCAAGGCCTCATCTTTGCGTTCGCCTTTGAAAACCAGAGTATCATTTTTAACTCGGACATCAATATTATCAGACTTAATACCTGGTACTTCAAATTGAACGATCAACATCGTATCGTTATACATTGCATTGATAGGCGGATATTCACGTTCAACAAAAGAATCGAAAAAGTCTGAAAATGGATCATTCGAGTTCGTTAAAGTATTCCACGGATTCCACATTGATAAAGGTTTACGAATAGTAATCATAATTTCTTATTTCCTTTCTTTTCTTGTTTGTATTTGTTTTATTGTTCACCGTTTCTGCAACGTGCAGAACGGCCGTTTTTAAGAATTACAATTTATGAATATAACAAATAGCGTGCCAATATTAAAACAAGATTTTTTTTAAGGACAAAATAAGAAAAGGATCCCGGGTTTTTTAAAAAAAGCGATATAAAATGATACTATATTGTCACAACCATGGATCATGATGTCACAGTTATAAACGGGCGGTAAAAGAGCCGTATCCCCACAACACGACTGCTTTCGTCCGGCAATTTGCTGTTTAAATCAAAAAAGACGCACCTTTTTGGTACGTCTTTACGTGTTTGTCTCCAAGACAATAGGACATTCAAAGCAGGACGTTTTTCCCGTTGTTGGAAAAACAACTCTACGCCGTTGTTATTCTTTCGCTGGATTTTTGGAATCATCCAATCCAAAATCAAACAGCTTTAATTGACCGGGTTTATCTTTTCTGCGGCAGCGTTTTGATTTGGCAATTTTGGGCTGCTGAATATCATCCAGCTCATTGCTTTCCAAATTTTGCAACACTTCCGTTGCACGCTGAATCACCTTCTTCGGAATTCCGGCAAGACGCGCAACATGAATTCCGTAACTTTTGTCCGCGGCACCGGGAAGAATTTTACGAACAAATATAATATTCTCGCCTTCTTCCTTTACCACCACGTTATAATTTTTAACGCCCTTCTTTGTTAGCGCTAAGTCGGTTAATTCATGATAATGCGTTGCAAATAACGTCCGCGCCTTGGAACTTAGCGTGTCATGCAAAAATTCAGCGATTGCCCAGGCAAGACTCAGGCCGTCAAAAGTGCTGGTACCGCGTCCTATTTCATCCAAAATAATAAGACTGCGCGAAGTGGCATGATTCAAAATATTTGCAGTCTCGACCATTTCAACCATAAAAGTCGATTGCCCGCGGCTGATATCATCCGCTGCGCCGACGCGCGTAAAGATTCGGTCTGTCAGACCAATTTTTGCTTTTCGGGCGGGGATAAAGCTACCCATTTGTGCCATAATAACAAGAAGTGCAGCCTGGCGGATATAAGTCGATTTACCAGCCATATTCGGGCCGGTAATCAATGCCAGTTGATTTTCTTTCGTATCTAAAACAGTATCATTTGGCACAAAGACGTTTTCCGTCATTTGGGCATCCAGAACGGGGTGTCTTCCATCGCAGATATCCAACATTTCTTCTTCGCACATTTCAGGACGGACATAGTGATATTTTCCAGCGATTTTTGCCAGCGATGCGATACAGTCTACCACCGCCAGTGCATGAGCGATTTGCTGTATTTGAACAACATCAGCACTGACCTTCTCACGTAATTCTTGAAATAGCTGCAATTCCAGCGCCTTGCTTTTTTCATCAGCGCCCAGTACTTTATCTTCAATTTCCTTTAATTCCGGCGTGATAAAACGCTCCGCATTCACAAGAGTCTGCTTCCGCATATATTCCGGCGGCACAGATTCTAAATAAGACTTACTGATTTCAATAAAATAACCGAATATTTTATTATACCGGACTTTCAGGGACTTAATGCCAACGCGTTCCTGTTCTTTCAGCTGATATTGGGCGATCCAGGTTTTCCCCTCAATAGAAGCTTTTCGAAATTGATCCAGATTCTCATTATAACCATCCCGAATAAGGCCCCCGTCTTTTGTTGAAACGGGTGGCTCATCCACAATAGCACGAGCCAGCAGTTCGGTTAGTTCCGGCATTTCAATAAGCTGGTCTTTTTGTTCCAGCAGCAGCTTTGCGGTCGCCGAAGCGAGTACCGAACGCAGTCCCGGCACTTCCTCCAGGCCTCTGCGCAAAACGAGCAAATCGCGGGCGCTGGCGCTTGTGCCCACACATAAACGCGTTACAGTGCGCTCAATATCACGAACCGTTCCCATAATTTCCTGCAGCTCTGCTAAGAGCATCGGCTGTTCCACCAGATTCTGTACTGCATCAAGGCGCAAATTAATAGCGTCAATATTTTTCAAGGGGCGTAAGACCCAATCACGCAGCAGGCGTGTGCCCATTGGCGTAATCGTTTCATCCAGCACAGAAATCAGCGTATTATTTTTATTTCCGGCAAAAATAGGGTCTACCAGTTCGAG
>JBAYAV010000056.1:0-11639 GCA_041669565.1 Lentisphaeria bacterium | reverse complement strand
TACCGCGCCCGTGATTCAGGTCTACATAATTCTCATCTGCTAATTGTTTTATTGCTCGATTTGCCGTTACATAGCTAACGTTCCATTTTGCCGCAAGTTCCCGACAAGTAGGAAGTTTTGCGCCAACAGGATAAGTTCCATTGGTTATGGCCTTCGCTAATTCTTTTTTTATTTGCTGATATTTAGGAATCATTGAAATCCTTGCATTATGCTATGTGATATATATCTATTTTTTGTCTTATGTATCATATTATACTACCTAAAACGAGAAATGTCAATAGCAAAAATGAAATATTTTTTTTTTGTCCCATTTGAGTTTATTCTAAAATAAGCCTGAATTCTTTTCTTTTACCTAAGAAATAAAGCTGTATTAGGATCATTCATTCTCAGAAGTATAGTCTTTTGCTTACGGATAAATATATTTTTCGAAACCTTGATTTTTTTTGACTTGAGTTATAGTTGATATATATCTTATTTAATTGATTTGTCAAAACACCTGAATTAAAGCGAAAAAATGATAAAAAATAATGAATTTGAAAAATATGGAGAATTTTCTCCCGATGACCGTGAGTTTATTATCACTCGCATGGACACCCCGCGCCCGTGGCTTAATTATGCCTGGAGTGATCATTTATTAGTGCAGATGGATCAACGCGGGGAAGGAAATAATATGTATCGAAACGACGCGGGGGATCGTTCGATCGCCATTCAGAATCGTTTTGTTTATATAAGAGATCAGGAAAGTGGCGAATTTTGGACTGTTGGATGGGGCAAAATAAAACAAGAAAAAGCGCATTATAGTTGCCGTCATGGGCTCGGATATAGTGTTTTCGTTTGTGAATATCTTAATTGGTTGTGTGAATGGACGATAAGTGTTTCTGCGGATTCTGTTGAAGTTTGGGAAGTTAACGTAAAGAACAAGGCTGATCGGGATCGGAAAATTTCCATTTTTATCGGTGTTGTTTTTGAATTAGGTGGCTGGACACCTTATGGCACTCTGGAAAATTATTCTGAGGGGAAATATGATGATGCGCAACGGATTATTTATGCTGCGAATCATGCTCAAGGGCGTTCGGGGGTTCGCAACAATGCTTTTTTTGCTGTTTCTCCGGCTCCGGATCACACGGAATGCAGTTTGCAAGAATTTTTAGGCGGTTGTTATGGAGAATTTTCACTTCCGCGTTCGGTGGTAGATGGTAAACTCGGTGATCATGTGGCGATGAATGAAGCTTTAGCGGGTATCTGTGAATATGATATTACTTGTACTGCTCAGCAGAGTTCGTCTTTTTATATCGCAAACGCGCCTTGTTTTTCTTTCGAGGATGCTGTTAAACTTGCGAAAAACGCATCGTCCCGTGGAATGGAAAATGCGTTAGCGACAGCGAAAGATCGAACGAAAGAGTTCAAACGGCAGGATTTTCAGTTACCGGATCTGACCTGGAGTCGTTTTTTTAATATTTGGGGAAAACAGCAATTGATGCTTTTAAAAGATTACGCCCGAATTTTTCTGATTGGATTTCGAGATACCTTGCAGGACGCAATAACAATAGCTGGTTATTCTCCGGAAAAAGCAGCCGATTCCATTTCAAAGGCTTTGGCGTTTCAATATTCAAACGGCAGTGCATTACGCGGCTGGTGTCCCATTGACACTCATCTCTATGGTGACAGTGGAGTTTGGCTGCCGATGGCAGTTGCTGAATACTTACGGGAAACGGCCGATTATGATTTTCTAAATAAAAAACAACCATACTATGATAAAGGTTCCGGAACGGTATGGGAACATCTCTGTGGAGCATTAGAATGGTTTGAGAAAAATATAGGCGAGCATGGCTTACCCAAACTTTATTTTGGAGACTGGAACGATTCGCTGAATATTGGTCGTAACGGACGCGGTGAAAGTGTTTGGCTTGCGATGGCATTAGTTGTTGCATTTGATGATGCGGCGGCAATTGCTGAACATGTAAATTATAATAAGGAAGGCGTTCACTTTCGGAAGCAAGCTGAAAAAATGCGTTGCGCGATTGAAGAATGCGCATGGGATGGCCAATGGTATTTACGAGGATTTTCGGATGAAGGGAATCCAGTTGGTAGCAAAAGCAGTCCAGCTGGCAAAATTTTTAGTGAACCTCAGAGTTGGGCAGTCCTGGCACAACTTGCGCCAGAAAGGCTGGAAAAAACTTCTCATGCGGTGGATGAACATCTGCGCACGCCAAATGGTCTTGTTGTCTGTAACCCACCGTTTCGAGATTTTTTACCAGAATATGGACGAATTAGTACGATGCTTCCCGGCTGGGGAGAAAATGGCAGTTGCTATTGTCATGTAACGGCGTTTCAGGCAGTTGCGGATTGTATGCGTCGTGATGGAGAATCTGCCTTAAAAAGTCTAACATGTATTGTGCCTTTTAACCCAGCGACTTCTGTGGATGTGAGTTGCTTGGAACCCTACACCTTTAGCAATATGTTTCGAGGGCCCGATAATGAGCGCGCAGGAGAAACATTTAAAGGCTGGACGAGTGGTACTGTTCCGTGGGCAATGCGCTGTATGACTCATTATTTGTGTGGTGTGCGTCCGGATTTTGACGCGTTAATCATTGATCCTGTTCTACCAGCGAGTTGGCCTTCTGTCCGCATGAATCGGATTTTTCGAAATGCTGAAATAAAAATCGAGATTCATAATCCGCACGCGTTAAAAGCTTCGCGAGCAAAATCGATGATAAAACTGGATGGGGCCGTGGTTTCAGGAAATCGGATTCCCGTATCTATGTTAACAGCCGGCATTCACGATATTACAGTAGAGATTGTAGCGAAATAATTCAATGTTTTTATAGAATCAACGATGATATTAAAAATGGATTTATCGATCGGGAATCATGCGGTATTACAGCATTGCCAAAACAGATTGCTATGTGGAACCGCAATCCCAGATTATCACCTTTACTGTAAATCAGGCAACACGGAGATCACGATAAAAAGCGCCGAAAAGGGCAAAAAAAAGTTTTTAATACCGCCCTTTCTTCCAAGCGGCCTCTGGCCTTTATGATAAGCGATGAGGGCAGTCCCGAAACTTTAGCTTATGATGATCTTTATATCGACAATGTCTATTTTTTTTCCGGTCAATTCAATAGGGCTTTAACACTCGAGAGCGCGAACGATATTCAACCGGAAAAATCAGATTCTCTTATTGGAGCGGGCTGGAACTATTATTGTGAAACACATGGCGTTCCCTGCGGAGAAAAATAAGGAACGAAATCAGAGCCTATGAAAAGGAAACGCAACAAGAGGACTTGTTTTTTTATTCAAGGCTGTTCCGGGATATCTGTGAATGGAGAATGTTTTTTCAAAAAAGGATAAAAAAATTCACCGAAGTTTTTTCTTGATCGAATGCTACTGTTTTGATTTGGTTGGTACTACGTTTATCATATAAAAACGGAGCGCAATGTTGATTTTGTTGCATAAAAAGTAATTTTCACAATTTTGCGTTCGTGTTTTGAAAAGATTTTGGCAGAATTGGCACGTTAAAAAAAAATGCGATGCGCTTTCGTTTTGATTTCGAAAACACATCGCAAAAAATAAACTTATTGTTTATCGTTTAAAACAATCCTATTTTGTCGGAGTTTGTACGGGTGTTGCCGTTTTGAGCGTGTGATTTATTTTTGTTTTCTGGTGGTTTTTCATTTGTGTTCTGCGTGTTTTATAGTAATTTTGTAATTTTTTGGGCGCGTCTTGGGTTTCTTCATCGCTGATAATAAGGTCGCCATTGGCGTCAATGGCTTTGATTTCATTATAAGAACGCGATAAGAAGAAAACTTCTTCGGAGTCCGCAAATGTTTTTTCCATTGCTGCTTTTTCGGTTTCATTAAGAGTGCCATCTTTGTCTAAATCAAACTTGGCGATGATTTTAGTTGTATTTTGTTTCATGCTATTAATACGACTCACCATCACTCTATTTAACGGCCGCTCTTTCTTTACGGTGGTTTTGGCGGAGGTTTCTGTTTTTGCACATGTCTTGGCATCTGTGCAGGCTTCTGTTTTTGCACATGTCTTGGCATCTGTGCAGGCTTCTGTTTTTGCACATGTCTTGGCATCAGTGCAGGCTTCCGTGCTTGTTTTAGTCTTTGTAGTTGTTTCCAGTTGTGTGCCGGTTTGTGCATTCACTGTTGACAATAGACCAGAAAGGCTGATTAAACCGAGAATCATAAAATACTTTTTCATGTTATTTCCTTTTTTTTGTTTTTGGGAGACATTGACTTATAATATAGTTTTCAATTTTCAAACTGAACCGTTTTTTTTGACAGGATGGATAAAAAAAAGTTGCCTGAAATTAAATAATCCTATATAAAGGGAATGCAAAAGAAAGAATTAGGGGCTGTAAAAAAAATAACTTGACAATTTGCCGAAAAAATCGTGATTTGATTTTGGGGCCGACAACGAGGAGCATACCCTTAGGTATGGGACGAGGTTGGCGGCACAAAAAGCATTCACGAGAATCAGGCAAATGTAATGGTTATTTTTGAACAGCCCCTTACCCATAGAAAACTTTATTTTTTTCTTTCAATATACTGCGAGGATGCATAAATTTTAAAAAATAATTTTTTGTTTTGAATGAAAAAAGAAAAGGGGAATTACTGAATGGTATCAGTAATTCCCCTCTTTTTAAGTTCTAGAGATTAAAATTTAATCTTCTTCTTCTGGTTCTGGTTCTGGTTCTGGCCGGCGTTCGCGTTGTTGTTTCTTTTCGCGATTTCCGCCTTGTTTGTCTTTGCCCATTTCTTGTCTGCGTGCTTTTAGAAAGTCACCAATTTTTTTCGGAGCTTCTTTGGCTTCTTCGTCACTGATTACAAGATTTCCGTCTGTATCAACGACTTTGATGATTTCATAGACCCGATACATTTTAAGGACTTCTTTTGCATTTTCGATTGTGGTTTCCAAGCCTTCTTTTTCGGCTGCACTTAATGTGCCGTCTTTGTCAGTGTCAAATTTTTCAATAATTTTTGTTGCGCCGTCTTTAATTCTAGTAAGTTGTTTCTCTGCCATTTTAGCAGAGCGGTCTTTTCCGCCACGTTGTGCTTTTTCTGGCGCTTCTTGAGCTGATAGCAAGCCACAGATGCAGAATAAACCAAGAACGATTGTAAGAGTTTTTTTCATGTTCATATCCTTTTTTTCTGTTTGAAGCATGTCTTGCTTCTAATCTGTAAAACGAGGGGTTTTTTGTTTTATTGTATCTTATTTCAAAAAAAGATATTTTTTATTGAAATTATTTTCCAATACAGAATCTTGAAAAAATATCTCCGAGCAAATCTGGTGAAAATGTTTTGCCTGTGATTTTACCAAGATTCTCCAATGCGGTGCGGACGGGAATTGCGCCGAGTTCCCATTCTTCTTGCTGAACCCAAGGAATTGCTTCGAGCAAAGACGCGATGGCCTGTTTTAATAATGCTGCGTGACGGCTGCTTACAGCAATTTCGCTTTCGTGCTCGTGGTGGCCTTCCCAGACAGCCTGCTCAATGGCGTCAAAAAGAAGATCGAGACCATGTGGTAAAATGGTACTGGAGGGAATGCCCGATAGGATGGAATTTGCTGGAAGAAGGTCTGATTTATTTTGGACATGGAGTAATTTTCCCGCGCGTTTTATTGCTGGTGGCTCGGGCTGCTGCTCTTTCGAAAGAGACGCATCGGTTATCCACAGTGCTATATCTGCATTTTGTACGCATTGTGTGGCACGGGCAATGCCGGTTTTTTCTATGAGATCAGAGCTGCTGCGAATTCCTGCCGTATCGATGAGTTGTATTGGAATGCCGCGGATGGTGGCGTGTGCTTCAATTGTATCGCGGGTAGTGCCAGGAATATCTGAGACAATGGCGCGATCCTGTTTTAAAATGGCATTGAGAATGCTGGATTTTCCTACGTTGGGTGGGCCGGCAATTGCCAGTGTAACGCCGTCTCGGAGGATTTCGCCTTCGCTGCTGCTGTCGGCGAGGTCTTGTAACTTTAGTGCTGTTTGATGAAGTTGTTCTGCTTCGTCGTTCGCACTCATAAAATCAAGCTCTTCTTCTGGAAAATCCATTCGGGCTTCAATATTACTGAGATTTATTTGAATTTCATGATAAAAGGTCTCGATGCACTCTCTGAGTTTTCCAGAGAGCTGATGATTCGCCAGCGATAATGCGGCTTGGGATCCAGCGGAGATAATGTCGGAGACCGCCTCCGCTTGGGTTAAATCCATTTTTCCATTCAAAAATGCGCGGCGGGTAAATTCGCCTGGCTCGGCGAGGCGGGCACCGTGATCAAGGAGCGCTTCCAGACCAAGCCGGATATTTAAGGCACCGCCATGGCATTGAAATTCGACGGTCTCTTCGCCGGTATAGCTATGCGGCGCGGGCATCCGAACGGCAAGACATTGCTCATCAAAGACATGATTGGAGTCGAGAGCAAATTTTCCCAAAGCCAGATAGCGGGGGGGTGTTTGGGCCAGTGTCTTTTTGTTGTGCCATAGTTTGTCGGAAATGGTGACGGATTCTGGCCCGGATAGACGGATAATTGCCACTGCGCCACCTACGGCAGTTGCAATGGCACAAATTGTGTCTTCATTCGTGATTTCTTGATATTTCATAACGTGGATAACAATATTGATTTTTTTTAAATGAGAATTTAGCAGAGAAAAATATTTGGTTGTAATCAATGAAAATATAATACAGTTCTGAATAATAATGGAAAAATGGACAGAATATTATGAACAATTTAATGAAAGGGAGTTGTTTGTTCTTATTGAGAGTCCCTTTTATTTTAGAGAAAAACAGGGCTGTTTGTCATAAGGATCGATGTGCGGCCGTGCGTCACCAAAACAACGTTATGTTTGTACGCATGATAGACGCGTGAGAATGATTAACAACATCCATTTTAATAGAAAAATTGAAATCGCCTGAATGACGAATGAATCGATTAAAATTGTAGGGGCAGAATATTTTCTGCCCGTTCTTGCACGGCCGCTGATTTTTATATACGTACATCGCCAAGACAACGTTATGTTTGTACGCATGAGAGACGCGTGAGAATGATTAACAACACCCATTTTAACAGAAAAATTGAAATCGCCTGAATGACGAATGAATCGATTAAAATTGTAGGGGCAGAATATTTTCTGCCCGTTCTTGCACGGCTGTGAAAAAAATGGATTTTATTATTCTTTTGTAAAAAAGGTTATTTCTGAACAGCCCCTTATTACAATAATAAAAGAAGGCAGGAAAGAATACCCTTTCCCGCCTTCTTTATGAATCTTATTTTATAAGTACTTTTTTATTAAGCACTATAAGTATTTGCGGTAGTATCACCGCCATGTCCGGTCCAATTGGTATGGAAAAATTGGCCGCGGGGTTTGTCAACACGCTCGTAAGTATGGGCGCCAAAATAGTCGCGCTGTCCTTGAAGCAAGTTGGCTGGGAGACGATCACAGCGATAGCCGTCAAAATAGTTCAGTGCGGCATTAATACATGGCATTGGAACGCCCATATTAATTGCTGTGCTGGCAACTCTGCGCCATGCTGCCTGGCTGTCTTTCATGATTTTTTGGAAGAACGGATCCAAAAGGAGGTTCGGCAGTGCGGGGTTGTTATCGAAGGCCTCTTTTATTTTGCCGAGGAACTGTGAGCGGATAATGCAACCGCCGCGCCACATCAGGGCGATGCCGCCGTAGTTGAGATTCCAGCCGTATTCTTTGGCCGCAGCCATCATTAGCTGATATCCTTGCGCATAAGAAATGATTTTTGAAGCATAAAGAGCTTTGCTTAAATCATCTAAAAACTGTTTTTTGTCGCCGGTGAAGGCCTGGATCTTGCTGGTAAAAATTTTACTGGCGGCTACGCGTTCTTCTTTTATTGCGGATAAACAGCGGGCAAAAACAGCTTCGCCGATCAGGGTTAACGGCATACCGGCTTCCAATGCGGCAATGGCGGTCCATTTCCCCGTTCCTTTTTGTCCGGCAGTATCCAGAATGAGATCCACGACTTCGTTGCCATCTTCATCTTTTTTGCCCAGAATATCGCGGGTGATTTCGATTAAATAGCTGTTGAGTTCGCCCTTGTTCCAGTCGGTGAATACATCCTGCATTTCGGTATTGGAAAGTCCGATGGATTTCATCATATGGTATGTTTCGCAGATCATTTGCATATCACCATATTCAATGCCGTTATGAACCATTTTGACAAAATGTCCAGCGCCGTTTTCGCCAACCCAGTCGCAGCATGGCTCGCCGTTTTCGGTATGGGCACAGATTTTCTGAAGGATGCCTTTGACTTCCGGCCACGCTTTCGGGGAACCGCCGGGCATCATGCTCGGACCAAGCAAGGCACCGTCTTCTCCGCCGGAAACGCCTGTGCCGATGTAGAGAAAACCCTTGCTTTCAAGATATTTTGTACGACGGGTGGTGTCTGGGAAATGGCTGTTTCCGCCATCAATAATAATATCACCCGGCTCTAGCTCGGGAATTATTTTTTCAATAAAAGCATCAACGGCATCACCGGCTTTTACCATCAACATGATCTTATGTGGGCGTTTCAGCTTGGCAACGAGCTCTTTGATGCTATGAGCACCGATAATATTTTTGCCGACTGCACGGGTTTGCATAAAGTGATCCACTTTGCTGACGGTGCGGTTGAAACAAGCAACGGTAAATCCCTTGCTTTCCATGTTTAAAATTAAATTTTCACCCATTACGGCAAGACCAATAAGGCCAATATCTGCTAATTTATCCATTTTTTACCTTTCTTTGTCATTATTTAATGCTATCGGGGTACAAAAGACTTTTGAAATATTATTTTATAAAAATGCTGTTGTTTAGAATTTAGCTGGTTTCGTTGATTTTTCAAGTTAAAAATTTTACAAAGTTATCGAAATCGATGCAAAAAAAAGCCGGTTATTCAGAAAGTTATTTACAATGAGGAAATAAGATGTCAAAAGAAGTTGCAAAAAAAATTAAAATTCATTATATATGTAAGGATGCAAAAGGGGCAGTGTTGGAAAATACGGAAGAAGATGGTGCTCCTGTTGTTGTAGAAATCGGGCAGGAGCAATTGTTGCCGGCGTTGGAAACGGCGTATTTACAAATGAAACCGGGTGAAGAACGGACGCTTGTCTTGGAGCCGTTTGAAGCATTCGGTAAACACCAGAAGGATTTAGTCGGCTGGCTTGATATTGATGACTTGGGTCTTAATGATAATGAAGACCTAAAGCCGGGCATGAAATTAGAAGTCGAAGACGAAGAAGGTCAGATTATTCCAGCGATTATTTTAAATGTGAGGGATGATTGTGTGCAGGTTGACAGTAATCATCCTTATGCTGGGAAAAAACTGATTTTTGAATTAAAACGCGTGGAGTAATATTTTGGGGATACAAATTTTAGGTGACCGGGAATATATAGGAAAGCATCCCCAATATGGTGCCGCGTTTGTTGATCTAAGGAGACGCTCGTTTGTGCGCCTTTGCGTGCTTTGACAGGCGGTCGGAAGTTGTCCTTTTTGGAGAGACTACTGTTTAAGATGCATGCGTGTTCCTTTTTGCAAATTTAGGTGGATCATTCTGTGATGTGATTTTTTTTGTTAATTTGTTAAAAGATATTTTTTTATGAATAAATAAAATGTATGTTTTTTGAAAATCTTTTTTTTATAAGGAAAAATTAAAAATAAGCATCTTTTAAAAAGTTATAAATAAATAGATATTTTTATGTAATTATAGTATTTGTCAACGATTTATAAAGTAAATGGAGAGTGTGTAGAGAGGACTAAATATGAAAAAACATGTAAAAAAAGAACATTTCAGACATTTTTTTTTATTTGATTTTTATAGAATGGTAATTATATTACTTGCATTCTTTTTTATTGGTCTATAAATATATTTGGAGAAATCGGCTATGGCAGAAGAATTGCAAGCTTTATTAGATAAGATTAACGAGGATGGCTTGAAGAAAACGGAGACGGAGCGTGACGCATTATTAAGTCAGGCTCGCGTTGAGGCTGCCGCGTTGATAAAGGATGCGAAAAAGAAGTCTGCCGATATTATAAAAACGGCAAAATCAGAAGCTGAATTATTAGCAGAAAAGGCAAATCAGGCTTTGCGTCAGGCTTCCCGTGATATGTTGTTGGGGCTACGCAGTGAGTTGGAGAAGCGTGTGTCGGGTGCTGTGAAGGTTCTTTTGCAAGAAAATATTGATACAGCTGGCTGGGCGTCCTTGTTAAGTTCGGTGTGTACTGCTTATTTAAAGCAGGACGGCAACGAAGATGATTTGACGGTTCTTGTCCCAGAAAAACAGCTTGACGAGATCGAGAAAATGGTTCGTCAATCGTTGGCGAAGGATTTGCAAGCGCATTGCGAGTTAGCGCCATCGGCAAAGTTGAGCAGTGGTTTCCGGGTTGAAATCAAAGGTTCGGATGTGATGTATGATTTCAGCGACAAGGCATTAATGGGTGCTATTGCTGAATTTGTCAGTCCCCATATTGCGGCCATTATTACTGCAAAAGACGAAAAATAAAAGAACGAATCATGGCAACCAACTTTTTCTATTTTATCAGTTTTCTTCCGTCGTTGGAGCCGAAAGGCCCGGCGCCGTTTAAGACGTATGCTGAATTTTTAGAGTGTGCATCGTCGCATTTATCGGTGCAGGAAATGCAGATTTTATCTCGGGTGACGTTATGTCCGGATGCGGAAGCTGCAGAGAATGATGAAGGCGGAGTCTTATATCGCTGGGCGGGATTTGAGACGTATCTACGTGATTTTTTATTGGAGGCGCGTGGGCGTAAATTAAAGAAAGATGTGAATTCATACCGTCGCGAAAATTTGGATGTGTATCCTGGAGTGATTCATCGTCTTGAAGAAATAGTAGGAAATACAGATATTGCGGAGCGTGAAAGAGCGCTGGATTTATTACGTTGGCAGCAGTTGGATAATTTAGCTGCGGGCCACGAATTTGATTTTTCAGCGGTTTTGATTTATGCTTTGCGGTTATGTATTTTAATTCGTCATCATTCGGTCTATGAAAAGAATGATGGAAGCGTTATGACAAAGATATTGGAATCCGCTGTAGATGCGGCGATTGCAGTTCGTGTGAATGAGCATGCTGCGCAATAAAAGGAAGTCGTAAAACGATGAGTGGAAAATTACTAACAGGTGTCGTTACTGGTGTGAATGGCAATATGGTCAGTGTTGAATTCAAGGACCGTGTTATTCAAAATGAAGTCGCCTATGTTATCGGCCCAGAGGGAATCCGTTTAAAAGGCGAAGTGATACGGGTTCGCGGTCGCGAGGCTGATTTGCAGGTTTTTGAAAATACTGTCGGGGTTAAAGTTGGCGACAATGTTGAATTTTCCGGCGAGTTGTTATCGGTGGAATTAGGCCCGGGGTTATTAACCCAGGTTTATGATGGATTGCAGAATCCTCTTCCGGAGTTGGCAAAGCAGGCCGGTTATTTTTTGAAGCGCGGACTGTATGTCTATCCTTTGGATCGTGAAAAAGAGTGGGAATACACGCCGGTTGCGAAGGTTGGTGATGCGGTTCATGCAGGGGATATACTCGGAACGGTTCCGGAGGGCATTTTTAAGCATCGCATTATGGCGCCATTTCGGCTGCAGGGTGATCAATGGAAAATTATTCAG